>NZ_JBXWND010000012.1:0-138849 GCF_059610185.1 Ruegeria sp. YTSA108
ACGGTGAGGTCGAGGCCAAAGTCAAAACCGAAGTCGCAAACCTCTGCGCCAGATTCCCTATCTATCCAAACTTGTAAGAATTCAGTCATCCAAGAACAAAACGGCGCCAATCCGGCGCCGTTTTTTTTGTGGTCAGATAAGCCCCTGCCACAACATGAAGATCAGCAACAAAGCAGAAAAGGCCAACAGGTTAAAAGTCAGCCCGCCCAGCATTCCCAGAAACCATCCCATCCTCCGATCCGCCAAATTGATACCCCCCAGATGTTTTTGAACCTCTTCCGAGGCCTGGATCAGTTTTGGATTGTCCAGCACAAGTCGCAGTTTTGGATGGGCCGCCATCTGCTCTGCTTGAGCCAGGACCATTGCCTGTTTGTATATCCGGCGCGGCAGTTGCCTTTTGGCCTTTTTGACCGAGGCGGTCAGCGTTTTGTCGCGCACACCCAACTTGTCACGCAACAGCTGTATGGTCTGCGCAATTTGGGTTTGTATATCTGTGTCTTGCGGCATGCTGCGGCCTCCTGAGCTGACAGTTTACCCATGTGGAACAGGAGCCACAATGGGGCTGGCCGTTTCAGATTGCGGCGGGTATCACGGCTATATGCTGAACACGATCATACATGGTGAACCTACCGACAAGCCCCCTTTGCTGATCGCCCATGGCCTATATGGCTCGGCCCGGAACTGGGGGGTCATCGCCCGCCGGCTATCTGACGAGCGGCAAGTTGTGGCGGTTGATATGCGCAACCACGCAAACAGCATGTGGACGCATGACCATGGGTATTCCGATCTAGCAAATGATCTGGCCGAAGTTATCGACCAGTTCGGCGGACAGGCAGATGTCGTCGGACATTCGATGGGCGGCAAGGCATCCATGACTTTAGCCCTGCTGCACAGCGCAAAGCTGCGCAAACTGGTGGTGGCAGACATCGCCCCGGTGGCCTATAGCCACAGTCAGATTCAGTTTATTGAAGCGATGCGCGCGGTGGACCTTTCCCGGGTCGAGCGTCGCTCGGACGCTGAACAACAACTGGCCGACAACGGAGTCGAAAAAGCCCTTCAGAGCTTTTTCACGCAGTCACTCGACATCAACGGACAGCGTTGGCTTTTGAACCTGGATACTTTGGCCTCTGAAATGCCCAAGATCATGGGCTTTCCTGAAATAGACGCATCCTGGGGTGGTCAAACACTGTTTTTGTCCGGGGGGGAGTCCGACTATGTGCTGCCTGAACATCGCTCAGTGATCCGCGGAATGTTCCCTTCGGCACGTTTTGCAAAAATACCTGGTGCAGGACATTGGTTGCATGCGGAAAAACCGCGTGAGTTCGAGGCCGCCGTCAGGACGTTCCTCAACGCCTGACCTGACCTTTCGACCGATCACAGCTCGGGTTCTGGCGTTTCCTATTGGCTAGGCGACTTCGCCCCCGCCATTCACCCAATCGACCAAGCCACCCAGGTTATAGACCTGCTCATACCCCATGTCCTGCAACAGTTTTCCCGCAAGGGCAGCGCGGCCACCCGAGGCACAATACAAGACAATTGGGCGATCTTTGCGAAGCTCTGGATCATGTGATTGCAGAGTGTCATCGGCCCGAAATTCCAACATACCGCGCGGGATATGATGTGACCCCGAAGCACGCCCTGTCTGCTGCAATTCCGCTGCATCGCGGATGTCCAGAAGCAGGCCACCTCGCTCCAGGATCTCGACCGCTTTGGCTCTCTGGATTCGCTCGACGGTGGAGTTCGCAGCTTCCATCATTTGTTTTACGGTCAACGGCATATGGTGTCTCCTGAAGAAATTTACGGGATGCTAACATGCAGGAACTGGAAGGTGTAGCCTGACAGGCCCTCACCTTAGACTGGATAGATATTGGACATTTAATGCAGGACACCGATTTTTGCGCTGGACCAATCCCGGTATTCAATTCCCGCCGAACCCGAACCAAAGCAAATCGGGAGAGGTTCCGCTGCATCGAGACTTGAAAATCAATCAGGGTGGCAGAGGTGGTGCGGGCGGTGGGACTCGAACCCACACGGGCATACGCCCTTCAGATTTTAAGTCTGATATGTCTACCATTCCATCACGCCCGCACAGCGCGTTGGGCCAGTTTTTAGGCTGAAAGCACCAGTAAGGCCATAAGGCTATGAACACAATGCGTTTCGCCGATGCAACCTGCGGAAATTCAATCGCCGCCTTTGACCACCACCCCATTTACGCAGGCCATCAGAAAAAGTCCTCGGAGAAACTCTTCGTTGCGCAAAGCGCCTGCGCTGTCCCAAACATTCTGACTTTAGAAAAATCAAGGAACAAAAGGAATCTTAGAGTGAAATGGTGCCCCCACACGGCATTTATACCTTGCACCATTATACCCCACGACATTCCACCTTATTAGAAAAAGACAGACACCCTAAGACTTTAGCTATTCCGTTATGTGTCAGGATATAGCAGGATACCGCAGACAATAAGGTGGATAGAAGGGTGGACGGATGGCGCGGCCTATCCATAAACTTTCGGCCGCAGCGGTGAAGGCAGCAGGCCCCGGTAAGCACAACGATGGTGCCGGATTGTGGTTACACAAGCGCCAAGATGGCGGCGGGCAATGGTTCCTCAGGATCACGGTACACGGTCGCAGGCGTGAAATGGGCCTTGGGTCCATTGCAGATGTATCGCTCAAAGAAGCAAGAGAACACGCGGAACAGTGGCGCGCCTTTGCCCGGAAGGGTCTTGATCCAATCAAAGAACGCGAAAAACAACGGCGTGAGGCTGAACGCAATCTACATTGTTTGGCGGATGTCGCATTGGACGCGTTCGAAAGTCGGAAGGCCGAACTCAAGGGCGACGGTAAAGCTGGGCGCTGGTTTTCTCCTCTAGAACTTCATATCTTACCCAAGCTGGGTAAGATCCCCATCTCAGGTATCGATCAGATCGACATACGGGACGCCCTGAAGCCCATCTGGCATTCCAAAGGGGAAACCGCCCGGAAAGCCATTAATCGCCTCAGCATTGTTCTCAGGCACGCTGCGGCGCTAGGGTTGGACGTAGATTTGCAAGCCACCGAAAAAGCCAAAGCGCTTCTTGGTAAATCTAGGCATACGCCACAACACATTGCTGCCATGCCGTGGATTGACGTTCCAGAATTCTACAGAACCCTAGAAGTGCCCACGACAACCAATCTGGCCCTGCGGATGCTGATCCTGACGGCAGCCCGCTCAGGTCCACTCCGGTATATGAGATACGATCAGATCGAAGATGACATTTGGACAATCCCTGCGCATCAGATGAAGGGTCGGCTAGGCCAAACGGCGGATTTTCGCGTGCCTTTGTCCGGCGAAGCCCTGCGCGTAGTTGAACTCACCAAATCCTTCGACCGTGATGGTTTTCTCTTCCCCGGCCTTCGCAAAGGCGTGATTTCCGACATGACCATGGGTCAACACATGCGGAATGCAGGGTTGCCCTACAGACCACATGGATTTCGGTCCAGCCTTCGCGATTGGATGGCCGAACGAACCAATGTCCCACGCGAGATAGCAGAGACCTGCCTCGGCCATGTCGCTGGAAGTCAAGTCGAGCGAGCGTATCGCAGGACAGATTATCTAGAACAACGTCGACTGATCATGAACGAATGGGCTCATAATGTGATCGGCGAGGAAGAAAGCATCCATGAAGATTTCTGAACCGTCCGCCCGAATGTTAGCTGCTCCGCCGGATGAAGCATCCGCTAGGCTACTATCAGAGTTCAAGAAGGCCGCCGTGCGAGGCGATCCGACCGCCTTGTACCAGGCAATAATCTTGTGCGGTGACAATCAGCTTTCCATGCCAGATTGGCTCACAGATCACCTCCTCAAACTCATCGCCGACTATCATCTGGGAAAGAAGCCGAGTTGGAAAGGGGCGGGAAAACGGCCATTGATCGTTATCAGACGCCGATTTGAAAACGAAGTTCGGCGACGTGCTGTAATCGCAGTCAGGGCCTGGATTAAGGACAAGAACAAGTATCAAGAGATGCCCACGGAGTGCATTCGGGCATGGTACCGACAGGACTACCTCCATTGCAAATTCAAAAACGACGGCGACGTCCTGGATTTCGCGTCTTTCGGACTGCAAGGTATCAAATTGCAAGCCGATGGCCCTACTATGAAATGCAGCGCTCGCACGTTAAGGCGCGCGATGGAAGACAAGAACGCCAGTCATTTGCCTAGGCTATCCGGAAGGATTGCCAGCATCTTTGGCCTCACTGATCCCGACGACTTGTTCGGTTTTGACGAACCCATCAAGCCCAATCTCAAGTAGTCTCGCGCGCTCAGTGAACTTGAGTGCACTGCGCAAATTCACTTGAGTTCACGAGCGTACACTTGAGTGCACCAATTTGCGCGTCGATTTTTGGCCAAAAATTGTTTTTTTACCGGCGTTTTTGGCCACACTATTTGCTGCTACGGATGTCTCCACACTTCAAGGAGACCCAACATGCCTTTCGCGCCAAACCGCTACATCACACTCGACCAACTGAGCGATAAGCTGGGGGGACGGTCTCGTTCCAGCATTTACCGTGACTTGGAGAATGGAAATATCCCGAACCCCATCCGGATTGGCGCTAGGCTCTATTGGTGCGAAGAAGAAGTTGACGACTTTCTTAAGACACGCCGTTTTGGTTCGATCTGATGCCAGTCACGAACACCACAAAAACGCCGCCAGCATTGGGCGCAGACCCGATCGCACTGAAACAGATTGGACTATGCAAGGCGCATGGAGTCGTTTTTCCACTTTCCAGTGGAAGCGACGCGAAGAACGAAGCGTTGTGCGCCACGCTAGGGAAGGCGATCAAGCGCGAAAAGAAACTCCTAACCACGTGTGAACTTAAGTTCACTCAGGGGATGACTGCGTTCAACCAAACTGGAAAAACCTTTTTGTCCGACAAGCGGTGCCTGCTGGTCGCCTTGTTCGAAGACAATGCAAGACGACCTCTGAAAAACAGGAAGTCGCTTGAGGAACTGATCGAGTTGACCCAACAGTTCGACATCCTCAAGAACCTTGGCGAACCCGCGCGTGTTTGGCAACAACCCAAGTCATCTGGCAAGGGTTTCCGGGTTATCTGTTCATTTGGCCCGATTGCCCGTGCGGCGCAACGCATGGTCAAAAAACTGCTGAAACTGGCATATGCGCCGCAAGGCTTCCAGTTCGCTGACCTGACCTTCTCCGAAAAGGTCCAGCACGCAATGACCGTCATCGAAAAGAATGGATATGCCCATGTAACAGAAATCGACATCACGGATTTCTTCCCTAACTTCACGGAAGAAGCCCTGATCGCAGCCTTACCCCTCCCCAAAGAGGCAATAAGGCAAATCGTGCTGGCAAAAAGCGCAAGCTGGGGTCCACATCCCTTATACGCTAAGTACGGATATATATCATCCCCTCCAGGTGTACCACAGGGCAGTGCGTCCTCGGCAGCCTTGGCAGATTGGTGCATTGCCAACATGCCGCTGGAGAAGTTGGTCGGCTCAGTTGTGATAAATCATGCCGACAACTTCTTCGCTTTTTCCGTCTCACCGGATGCTGCTGAAGACGTATCCAAAGCCTTGAGTTCCGGCGTCGCCGGGCTGCCGGGAGGGGACTTTCACGGCGAGGTCGAACAGTTCGCTACGGTCAAAGAGGGCTTCCGCATGCTCGGTTGTAATGTCTTCATGTCGAAGGCTGGTGAACTCGAAGCCGAACCTACCCAGACGAACTTGAACGAATTCGCTACCCGGGTCAGGAGACAGCGCCAGCGCGTTTATGGAAGACTGACGGCGGCAACCGATAACAAGTCGCCCCTTCTTCGAATCAATGGATTGCAGGACTTCCTCAGGCTGGAAAGTATGATCCAAGGCTGGCTGCAAGCATTCGCTTTCTGCGGGCCGATGATCCCGAACGTGCAGGATCACTATGAATACGATTTATTCAAACTTCGGAACACGTTCGAAATTGCCGATGGTGAACTCAACGCCGTGAAAGACGCTTCCACAGAAATCGCTGTCAAATGGTATAGTGGAACATGACGTCAGAACGCGAAACCCGAAATCTGCCGGAGGCCCGAATAGCTGGGATCAGCTTTCTTGGGTTTGATGTGGGAGGTTTCGGCCAAGCTATTAGTTTGCGGAGATATTCCCAATATTTGGACCTTAGTGCACCGGGGGTCTGGGGTATCGTCTTTGCTTGCCGCTGGCGACTGGAATATCGGTGAACTTGAGTTGACCTTGAGGCGCATAGCGCCGAAAATCTTGTGTCGCGTTTAGCCTCTCTCATAGTTTTGCCGGGCGCGGCCGCTCACCAATATCGCCCACAATACCCTTTTCGGATAAGGACGGCGGCAAGATCGCGTCCATCGCTGATCTGGCAGCTTCCGATTTTCCGGTCGTAGCTGGTCCGCCCGTTCAAGTGGCAGGTGAGCCGTTGGTCGGCAACAAGCGTCCGCTGGCGCCGCGTTGCTCATGTTCTAAGGCATGGTGATGACGACGCGTGAGTTCACCAAGTATGGCGTCTTCGGCGCTTCCAAGAAGCTGAGGGACCGGGGCTGAGTAGTATGAACTTTGCATTGCTGGCAGCATTGAGGGTTCTCAAAAAGATGTGACGAGTTGAAGGCATTTGGACCCAAGCATTTGCGCCGCTGCGCGCGACAGTGTTAGTGAACTTGAGTTCACTCGTCCCGATGTACTTACATTAATCACAGCATAAAAAGCGGCCATTCATCCAACCCGCAGCGAATGACTACTCCGAGCCCAAACTAACGGATGCTGCGACACGCACGAAAGGCGGCTTACAAGCGCGGTATGCGATGCGATTAAGAACTCTGATCAATAGGTCAAAGAAACAACATGATCGATCAAGAGCAATGAAAAAGAGTTCTTGCTACTTATGATAAGCTGATTAACCAGCGAGGGTTGCCGGGTGTATTTGTGAAACCCGTACGCGCGGATTGGTGTGGTCACGAAATGGCGGATCGTGACAAAAAAATCGCCCTATTGATCATCAAGGAGCTTCAGATGAGATTTGCAGCGTCACATCTGCACGAACCAAAGATCCTGATACAGGGGTGCGGTGCAAAGATTTATCCCGGTGAAGCCATAGAACGGACCTCTAGTCTGACTGATCAGTCATAGATTTCTACCGACAGCGCATCCATCGCATATGAGGTTTCGATATTTGCCTGGCCGTCCACGTAATTGAGTGACTGGGACCTGCTCAGTGCCCGCATTTCCCCGCTTATCCAGACTGGTTTATATAACTCGTCGATTTCGAAGCCTTGTTCGTATCGCACATAAACCATCTGATTGGCTGGAGGTGGTGGTGTGTGAATGCAGGCTCCAACTGTCGGAACCAGAAGGAATTCGACCGCCTTCTGGTCGACAATATCCAGGGGAAGGAGATAGCCGGGAAGGCGCACGTTCTCCCCCAAAAGGTCAAGGTTCGGTTCGCGCGCGGCAATCAACCGTTGGTTCATCACAATTTCGCGTTGTTCAAACAACCAATCTGGGTCAAGGCCTTGAGATACGAGGTCTTCGCGGATCTGAAACGCTTCGGCGCGCTTCTCGTCATCCGCAGTGTCCGCATGCAGAATCTCAATCCGATAAAGCATGGCCAACGCATTGACCTGAGAATATTCTAGGGTGGCAAAAGGATCGTGGTAAGGCCGCTCTTCAGGAAGGAGATCCTGCCAACTTATGTTGCGCGGATCCGCCGCTAGAAGAGGCCCCGCAATCGCAAAGGCGAATAAGATATTCAGAAAATGCGCAATGGTCTTCATTTCAGCGGATCCTTTTATTCAAAGCCGCACCGACAGTCCGTCTGATAGCGTCATACGGTACACCCTTAACGCAGGTATAATACTGGCAAGAAGACCAGAGCAGAAAACGAGGGCTATGAGAAGAACCTCGCGAAAACTCGGCAGGCCAACACCGATGCGAAGCCCAAAATTTGCGGCAAGAATCGGATCTATCACGAGCGTGAGAGCGCTGAGCGCGATTACTCCAAGCACGATGCCGGCCGACAACAATAAAACGGCTTCAAGCAAGATCAGGGAAAAGACGCCGGCTGGTGTTGCGCCCACGGATCGAAGGATCGTAAATTCACGCCGCCGGTTGTCGAGCGAAGCAGACAACATGACCACCATGCCGATCATTCCAGCCACAGCCACAGCGCCTGCCATCAGACGCAGCGCAGTCTCGGCCGTACTGGTAATCGACCAAAGCTGCAACAGCGCAACATTAGGAAGAACAGCGGTCAGTGCCTCGTCGCGATGGTCTGCCAGTTGCCGTTGAACTGAAAGCACCGCCGTTTTCTCCTCCAGCCCGGCAAAAATCGCGTTGATGGTCCCCGGTTCATGATCATGGCCATCGTGATCGTGCCCGTCAGAGGTCGTGACAGTTTGCCCCTCGTCTTCATGGCCGCTTCCGTGAGCATGACGGTCGTCATGTTCCTGATGCCCTTCTTCGTGCTCGTCAGGCTCGTCTAACTCCACATGGTCATGGTCTTCGTGTTCTCCGGCGACTTCTGGTGCTTCGATCAAAACGAATGGGTCCGCAACCTCTGATGCAGGTTCTTCGTGCAAGGCGTCAAAACCCTCGAGTGAGACAAAAACCATTCTGTCGACGGCCGTCCCGGTATGCTCCAGCACGCCGGTCACTGTGAATGGCGCTTCGTCGTGCACATCAAAGGCGACTTCCCCTGAGCCATGGGCATTCACGATTTCAGTACCTGACGTGTACCCGAAAGCCTGAGCAACTTCTGCTCCAATCACTGCACCATCTGGAGATTTAAACGGAACACCTTCAGCAAATATCAGTTGCCGGCCGCCACTATGACGAAAGTGGTCAAAATATTGCTCGGACGTTCCGATCACGGGATATCCACGGTGGTTGTCACCCATCATGATTGGCACTGTCCAGCTTATCTGGGGCAGATCTTCGATCATCTCGTAGCTGTCCCAGCTGATACCAGCGCCAGTTGTGCCGACACCAAAAACCGTTGCCATCAGGATCTGCACATCGTTTCCGCGTGCCGCAATGATCAGATCGATCCCTGATGCAGAATTGGCAAAACCCGCTCGTGCCTCTGTTCGCAGTCGTTCAACCCCAACAATCAAAGCCACGCTCAAGGCAATGCTAAGAACAGTTAACGCAGCGATAAAGCGGCGATTGAGAAGGCTTTTATAACAAAGATTAAACATCACGTTTTGCCCGCGTTCAGCATCGGCAAGTCAACGCTCCGATCGAAGTGTTTTTCCAGGCTGCGATCATGGCTGACAAATAACAAACTCGCCCCTGATGCTTTGCATTCCTTCAACAACAACTGGACAAACGTATCTTTCGCTTCCTCATCCAAAGCCGAGGTGGGTTCATCCGCCAAAACTACTTCAGGCGCCCCTATCAGAGCACGCGCCGCCGCAACGCGTTGTTGCTGCCCAACACTCAGTGCGCTGGCAGGTCGATTGATGAGCTCAGTATCTTTAAGACCCAGCTCACTTAGCAACCGTGTGGCGGTAGCCTTGGGGTCTGGCCCCGACCGATTGCGCCGTTGCGCTGAAAACCGGCAGGGCAGCAACGTGTTTTCAAGCGCACTGAGCCAAGGCAAGAGATTGAAGACCTGGAAGACAATCCCCAATTGATCCACGCGAAAACGGTCACGATCACCTCCGGCCAAAGCCCCGACATCCGTGCCTGCAACGCGAACCGCGCTTTGCGGTACATCGATCACGCCAGCAATTGCCGAAAGCAATGTGGTCTTTCCGCTGCCACTGGGGCCTTTCATAAACACACTTTCCCCGGCCTCAAGATCGAAGCTATCGACTGAGAGAACCGGGTCAGGTTGACCGGGCCACCGAAACACCAAGGATTTGAGCTCTACAGTTTTCATTGATGACACAGATGCTTTGGCTTGGTTTTTCAAAGATAATTGAGCTTCTTGGTGACCCAGAAAAGGATCTCTGCCAAAACACCAATGGCTCCGGCCTCGTCTGTCTTGACCAAAGCTGTTCCTGACGTTCCAAATTGCAAGTAATTTATGTCTGCATCTGCAGGTAGTTCAACCAATACGATGTAGCTGGATATCCCGGTTAGTTCGCGCAATGAGGGAAGGCCTGACCTTAGATCAACAGTACCTTCGACAGTTCCGACCGGAAAATCGGAAATACGGCCGGTAATTTCTCCGCCGGGTTCCGTTCTAAATGCAAGCCGGATTTCGTCACCGACCGAAACATTGGCACGACTGGATTGGGGCAGAGTAGCAATTACTGCAAAGTCTCCGGGTTCGACAAAGGTTATTGCCCCTTGTAGCGGAGTGGCGCGGTTACCTGGTCGTAGTGATACAGCCGTGACAACGCCGTTTCCCGGCGCTTTTACAACTGTTTGCTCTAAATCCCAAAGAGCTTGCGCAAGTGTCTGTTCGGCCTCCACAACACCTGCGTCACGCCCGTCGATCTTCGCGGCGATACGCCGCTCAAGGCTTGTCTTCCGGGCTTCTGCTGCGCGGATATTCGCGGTCAACTGGTCGATGGTTGAGACAGCCTCTTGCAGTTGGAACGTGGTTGATGCCCCGCGTTCTTCCAAACGGATGATGTCATCACGACGCTGAATTCCGAAAGTCAGCTGAGCAGTCAGGGATTCAATCTCGGCCTCGGCAGCTGATAAATCTGATAACAGTTGATCGGCAGATGACTTTGCAGTTTCCAAGACAGCTTCGAGCCGGGAAACCTCGGCTTGGAAAACCTCATTATCTATCCGGAATAGGGTCTCGCCCTTTGCGACTTCCTGGTTTGGCTCCACAACGACTTCTGTAACCGTGCCCGCCACGTTCGGAGCAATATTCGTTGAAACACCCTGAATGGATACCGGGCCAGTCGGAGTTGTGTGGTTCAGCGCACCGATGACCACCAGAGCGATAACACCGGCTACACAGTAAACCAGAGTTTTCCAGAATCCATTCCAGGGGAGAAGGTGAAACTTGGAAAAGACCAGCCAGACTATTCCAAAGTAGAGGCCAAGTACGATTAACAAGACTTCATTCCTTCGTGATGTTTCCGGAAAGTTCGAACGACCACCCAAACTTACGAGTGATCGCCCTGTTTGTCATGATGACTTAGTTGTCACCTTGCTCTTCCAACACTTTGCGGTTGGCTTCACGATGGCGCCACGCCGCGCCCATACTCTCTTTCAGATTTTCGGGAAGCGCTTCCAGAGGAACAACAAGGTCGTCATCAACTGGCCACTCTGTCAGCAGCTCAGGATGATATCCCTCGGGATAGTACAGCTTAGGATCGATCTCCATATCGCGCACGTAGGGTTCTTGAATGTCTTCGCGCCGATGGGGTGGCTTCGGCACGATCAATTGACCGTTGCTAAAGTCAAACTGCGGCGCACGTGAGTTTGGAAACTCGGGCAATATGCCTTCGCGAACCCATATCTGATCTTTGGTGACGTTCACAACGATCCCGTCAGGCGCTCCAAAGTGATAGGGCCCTTTCCAGTGCTCTCGGATTTCCGCCACGGTTTCCTCGATCTGATAGGGGTCATAGCTCATGTGAGTGTTCATCAGAAGTCTGGGTTGCACCAGGTTGGCAATGTAGCCGGCCGCATAGCTGGGCGTGTGATGAGTGTCGACGGTATACCGCCCGAGGAAAGGCGGTACGCCTTGAACTCCGGATGAGATTTCGATGATTTCCTGCTGCTGTTCCGTTACGAAGACATCGCAGCCTTTGGCGAAAGGAATGTCGATCATGTTGGGTCGACCGTCACCTGTCCAGATAAAGCACATGCCATTCCAGTCCATCCGGTATCCGGACGCACCGTCCTTGGCATGGCTTCTTTGCCAGTGTGTGACTTTGACCCCGTCTTCATCATAGATCACGCCGCCATTGTCACGGAAATCAAATTCGTTGACTTCGATGTCCCAACCTTTGCCAACGGGAAAGACGCTGAACGCATCCCGGTGCCAGCCGGTCATCATTTTCATGCCTTCTACCATCGTTGCGGTGCCATACTCTTTGGTGCGGCCGGATGGACCGTGGACCGTCAACTGCTCGTGCCATCCACCTGCCCAGGTTCCGAACATCCACAGGTATGGCAGCCCACCAAAGTGGTCTACGTGCAGGTGCGTGATGAATACATCGGTAATTTCATTCAGTGCATATCCACTGGCAATGATGTTCGCTGGTGAGCCCTCACCAATGTCAAACATGAAAATCTTACCGTTACCCAGCTCAACAAGAATCGCCGTGTTCATTTGTCCAGGGCGAATGAACGGAGCAGATCCCATGAAGATAATTCTCATCTCGTTGGGCTGTACATCTTCGGTGCGTGGGAACCAGTTTGCCGCACTTTTCAACCACGGTTGAGGAGAGATGCCCTCAAAGGTCAGACCCTCTTTCCAACGTCCCATTGGGACGCCGCCAGTCAGTGCAGCCTCAATATCTTCTTGGGATGAGGGCTCCTGTACCGGAGGAGCCTGACCGAACGCATTTGTGGCGAACAATGTCGCTGCGACGGCGAGTGCGCTGAGTGACTTAATTGACTTCCTCTGTCTGTCTTGCATCATATTTTCAGTCCTTTGTTCGAGCCTGGGTGAATATGGGAACCACTTCTGAAATGGCTTTCGGGACAATCTCTGAATTAGTGAATCGAGAGAGATGCTCGGCGATTTCCTCGGCCAGCCCGTCTAGGCTTTCGGTGACAGGATCGATCAGACATGGTGACGTCTGCTCATTGACCTTCCGGACCCTCTCCAACTCGGTTGAGAGCAACTCGAAGTCACCGCAAAGTGCCTCGAATCCACGATGGTTCTTTCGCATGACTCGGATGCGGCTGATTTGGTCCGGAAAAGCGAGCTCTAGTAAGTTGATGTCCGTCATTGCCCTGGCGCCTAGTCCATCTCTGGGCACCAGGCTGAGGGCACATCGCGC
Organism: Ruegeria sp. YTSA108; assembly: GCF_059610185.1. NCBI lineage: Bacteria > Pseudomonadati > Pseudomonadota > Alphaproteobacteria > Rhodobacterales > Roseobacteraceae > Ruegeria > Ruegeria sp. YTSA108. Next base: position 12,924 of record NZ_JBXWND010000012.1, read on the forward strand.
AACGCGGAAGGGTTACACCGTGAAATTAGGGTGACATTCAAATATTCATTTGACAGTATGGAGTTGAAAATACAGAGAAACTTGAAGTTTCAGATGCCCGACAGAGAATTGACCCTTGATCCGGAACGTCACGCGACCCGTGTGAAGTACGCGCTGGACCAGGTATTGGCGAGTGACATATTTGGCAAGGCGGAACGCCTTCGGAATTTTCTGAGCTACGTTGTCGAAGAGGCCATTGCGGGTAGATCCGAGGCTATTCTTGGCAAAACAATCGCTCAGGATGTTTACTTCAAGAGTTTTGCCCGTGATGACGGCCACATCAACGTTGTTCGTGTGGATGCGGGGCGGTTACGGCGGAAACTTCAGCAGTACTATGAAACTGCAGGTGCTGGAGACGATCTGCGCATTCACATTGATAGCGGCGGCTACGCGCCTTGGTTCGAGGACCGCTCTGGAACAATTCAGAGCAATGTCGATCATACGCCATTCAGGCCAGGATTACCTTGGCGGATTGGTATCCCTGCTGTCACCATAGCGATCATTGCTCTTGCTTACGTCTTGGGCGGGCGCATGGAACAGGTTGTCGACCTCAACCCAAAGACATCCGCGCGCTCACTTGAGCGACAGGCTCTATCCGCTAAATCACCCGCTGCAGTACAGGCGTCAAATTACTGCGATCAAGCTCGGGGCCTGCTGTTTCCAATCGCAACTATCGATAACCAGATCCTGGCCAGCGACATATTTAGAATGGCAATAAATGAGGCTCCCGATTTTTACTGTGGATATGCCGGATTGGCCCATAGTCTGGGAACCCAGGCTCTACTAACGCGAGGCGAGGAAGAGCGTGACGCGCTGAAACTGTATTCAGGACAAATGGCACAGAAAGCTGTGGATATTGCGCCCTCAAACGGCTGGAGCCAATCGGCAATGGCATGGGTGTCTTACGTTTCTGGCGACTATGACAGCGCATTGGAGTATTCAGCACTCGCGCAGTCGCTTCGACCCAATGACGGAAACGTTCTGGACTTTCGCGGCGTGATACTACTGGTTATGGGCCGCTTTGAAGAAGCGTATGACGTCAGCGACCCAAGCCACCCGAGAGAGATAGGAAGTCATCGGTTTGCCCACAGGAACATTCACGCGGTTGCCAGTTTCCACATCGGTGAGTTTAGGGAAGCAATCGCATCTTTGAAATTTGCGAGTGACAATGGGGACCCGGTCAGCGCGCTCTCTTTGGTTTATTTGGCGGCTGCCCATCAGAGTTTGGGTGAATTCGAGGAAGCAAAGGCAACACTAAAACAACTTAAACAGTCCTGGCCAGAGTTCAGGCCAGATCTTGTACTAGCTGTGTTTTATTCCAGTCCAGATTTATCAGAAGAGGTGATTTCAGCCTTAACGGATGCGGGATGGCGGTTTTAAGATATACCCTTTCGAGCCATGGTTGGAGACAGGCCCACGTACGTAAAGTGTGTTTTACCGCCAACACAAGCGAACATACCTTGGTAGTGTTAATGTACGCCGTAAGCGGTCATCGGAATTTGTTGTAGCTAACGGCGGAATTGTCCGCAGAGCCGACCCTCTGTCGATTTGGTTGGGCGTCCGCTTCGAGCCCAAAGTGACGGCTACAGAGGGACAGGTTGAATGTCCGCTAAAGATGTTTAGCACATGTAGAAGGCTCTGAAAATCAATTCACCGTAACATTCACAGGGGCGAGGTCGCGCAGGGTGGCCGAGGTAGGCCACCACCCTGCGCTATACTCAGTTCAGAGTATTCTTGTAGATCACGCCATCTTTCATGATCAGTCGCATCGTCGGGATGTCACGAGGACGCGGTTCGGCGTCGTACCATTTCTCGTTGCCGCCGATGACACTGATGTCTTCAAGAGGGTTTCCATCGACAATGAGAACGTCGGCGTAAGCGCCTTCGACAATCACACCAAGAGGACCTTCGAGGTAAGGGTTGGCTTTTCCCGAGTATGCCAGAAGCTCCCCTGCCGAAGAGGTTGCCGCAACAAGCATCGCGTGGTTTCCAAATAGGTGGGCATGGAACCATTTCTCATAGTCCAGCTGGGTTCGCAGCAACTCTCCCGTGGCAAACACGACGTCGGACTGAAAGGCCATCTTAGGACGGATCGCCTTGACGTTCTCGACGAAGTCCTTGGATTGATCGGTCGCAAGTGCCAGCTTGTCCTGATTTGCCTTGGTTTGCAGGCCGGGATTTTGTTCCAGATAGGGCGAGATACCGGTCATCTGCGAAACAAGGAAAACGTCATTGTCTTTCATGAGCTGCAGCGTCTCGGGGCTGGCGAAAAACCCGTGCTCGATGCTTTTTACGCCGGCCTCGACGGCCCGCACGATCCCTTCATCCGAAAAAACATGAACGCCGACATATGTGTCCCAATCGGCGGCAACGCGTACTGCTGCGTCAAGTTCTTCGGGCTGGTATTGCAGAGTGTGCAGCGGATCCAGGATCGAGGCGACGCCGCCCCCGGCCATCAGCTTGATCTGCGTTGCCCCCTGGGACAGGTTCTGCCGTACGGCTGTCATGACGCCATCCACACCATCAGCGACATATGTGATGCCGAGCCGTTGCGCGCTGCTGTCATTGGCATAGGGCGGCAGGTTCGGGTTTCGCTGTGACGCGTTGCGAAAATCACCATGCCCCGAGGTTTGCGACACAAAGGCGCCACTCGGGTATATGCGCGGCCCTTCAACCAGCCCCGCGTCAACAGTTTTCTTCAGACCGGAACCTCCGCCACCCATTTCGCGGACGCTGGTAAACCCGCTGTAGAGATACTCGTTGGCCATATGCGCAGCCCGAGGACCGATTTCGTCCCACGCGCCACCCTCCATGCCGCCAACACCACCGGGCATGTTCATGTAGAGGTGCGTGTGCGCATCAATCAGCCCAGGCATCAAAGTGCGTCCATCGCAGTCAATCTGGTTTGCCCCTTTTGCCTCAAGCGACGTATCGCCGACAGCCGAAATCAGATTGCCTTCAATCAGAATATTTTGCCCTTCAATCAAGGTTTCGGTGAGACCATCAAACACCGCACAGTTCGTGAATAGAACCAGTGCCGGTGAAGCCTCTTCCTGAGCGAGCGACGACGTAGCCGTTGCTGTCGCGAGCAAAACCCCCGCAACAGATTGTAGAGTAATTTTCATTTCCATCTCCCATTGGATCAGCCCCCCGCTCGGGGCGTTTGAACTGAGAGACAGTATAACGAGTGACGGAACTCTCGCCTGTCTTCGAGGTGCGCGAAGGACAGTATTTTGCCCCATAGGGACAATTTTGAGCAATTTTTTTCCCTTTTAATTGTTCTGCGTCGCTAGAATGAAACTGAACATCAAAGCGAACCCTGGATCGATGAAGCACACTTTACCACTCGTAAAACTGAGCGTTTTGCGCCCCTTCGCCATGGAACTCCGCGAATGCGGCATTGAGCCGGAACCAGTGTTCGAGAGCGTCGGATTAACTGAGAGTGCAATCTTTGAGGCTGACCTCTCAGTTCACGTCATGGTCATCCACCAGTTTGTCGAGAACGCCGCCAAGTCTGCCGAAGATCCCTTTTTTGGGGCCCGCGTTGGAAGCAAACTCGATGTTCAGGGTTGGACGATACTTGAGGACGCTGAGGCGCGCGCGACAACGGTTGGAGACTTCCTGTCGATCTTTATCGCGCGGTCCAACGAGATTGCCAGTTCTGTCACAGAACATCTTAATATAGTCGGCCAAACTGCAGTTTTTGGAGAGACGCGATCTTTTGCACCCCAAATTCTGCCCGCTCAGAACGACGCATTCATGGTGGCGCTCGGCTTGGCCGTTCTCCGGCGGGCTCTACGCAACCGGCTGGACCCATCGAAAGTAACAGTTACTGTAAGCGACCCCAAGGTTCTACCATCGGAATTCGACCTGATGCACCCAATGAAGGGGAACAGAATGGGGTTCAGTATTCACTTTCCGTCGTCTTGGTTGTCCCTAAAACTGGATCCTGCGTCATCCAGTTTAGCCACGGAGGAAAAATCCGGCACGGCTGCCGACGGGTTTGTTCAATCTTTTAGGCAAATGCTCCGGGCGCACATCGAACAGATTGACCTTAGCGCTTCAAAATGTGCGGCTCTCGCATCGATGAGCCAGCACAAGCTGAAACGACGACTAGCTGAGAACGGGACCAATATTACCAACGAGATAAGCTTCGTGAGGCAGCAATACGCAAGAGAGGTTCTAGTCACGACCAGTAGGTCGGTTTCCGATATCGCTACAGCGCTGGGGTTCACGGATGCCGCCAATTTCGCTCGAGCCTTCCGCCGCGCAAACGGCATGACGCCAACCGCTTTTAGAAAATTGCAGGAAGTCGAGAACGGCGAAAAAACTGAGTTGCTCGCCGAACCGGACACTTAACCTGGCGGGTTCAACGGCGGCTTCGTCCGCCTAGCAGTCGTTCAATCCAGGCGATACGAAAGTCCGCATTCTTTCTTCAGCCAGAATGTAAAGTCGGTGAACTTGAGTTCGCTTCACCTAATTGAGCTGAACTGATTTTGCGTCAAGTCGTTCGCTAGGCGAGCTCAGCATCCGTCTTCGTGGATAGAATGCGATAGACTGAGGCTCGCCCGATCCCAAGTCTCTTGGCTATCTCCGTGGCTCCTGAGCCCGCTCCGTGCAATTCCAAAACTTCTTTAGACCGAGCCATGGCAGTTGGCTTTCGTCCTTTGTATTTCCCGGCGGCCTTCGCCTTGGCGATGCCCTCTCTTTGACGCTCCAACATAATCTCGCGTTCGAACTCGGCGATGCCGCCTAAGACTGTCAGCATCAGCTTACCAGTCGGTGTGCCTGTGTCGGTGCCCATACCCAAGATGCGGAGTGTTGCACCCTTGGTTGTCAGCTTATCCAGTATCTCCAAGAGGTGCGGCACTGATCGCGCTAGCCGGTCCAACCGGGTAACGATCAGCGTGTCGCCTTCGCGCACATAATCTAACGCTTCAGCGAGCCTTTCTCGCGCTCTTACATCCACGGATGATACCTGCTCCTCAAACAATTTTTCGCAACCAGCAGTCTCAAGTTCGTCACGTTGCGCTTCCAGACCGGCTTTTTGGTCTAGTGTCGAAGTTCGGGCATAGCCGATCAGCATTTTGGCGCTCCTGTCTCATATGGCTCTTAAACAATATGGAGCATTTGTCTCAAAAATCAATAAACATCCTAATGAGACACCCTTTCCACAGATCATTCCTGCCTCACTAGGGCAAGCCCTATTGGACAAGTTTCGACGTCAGCGGCCCATTGCTGTAATCGGGACACGCCGCACCTCGCAACCGTTGCAAGCCCACAGCGGATATTCGCTGACCACGACAATTATTAAAACAAGGTAAATACCCGTAGGGCTTAGTTAACTTGTCTGTCAAACAGAGACAGTTGCTTTCGTGGCAGCCAATGGAATGGCAAACCTATATCCCAATCACAAGCCCGAGCTCTCATCTCTGAAAGCAATTCGTCAGACAGCCGATTGCTCGTAAAGCTATGCACTTCATAAGACAGTATCTCTTGGTCAGAGATTTTCCCAAACTGATCTTTGACGAATTTAGAAAGCCGTGGTCCGGCCAGTATTTCATCAGACATGCTAAGCGTCCGTAAAGTACGAACTAGGGCCCCAACGGTATTCGGATTATCCTCAAGCACAAGCTCCAAGTATTTATCAGACAAATCCGTAAAGTAATTTTGTCCGTGATGAAGCGACCCAAAACGCCAGTCGTATAGAATTGCATCCCAGTTAAAGAATGTTGTTTCAAGGAGAGAAAGGGGTCCGCGAGCTTCAACCACACCCGTTGAAAACGCCCAAGTTCGAGCGACTTCCCAAACGTCGAAATTCCACCTTCCGAAACGAACACGATGCCCGCCAAACTTGTTCTGGATCGCTTCATGCCGACCCAAGATTTCCATGAAGGCTTCGTTGTCATGCACCTGTACAACGGTATCCACATCGCTGCTGAAATGCGGAGCACCGAGTAGAGAAATGTCTCTAAGCGCTCCGCCGAAGACAAAAACATCCGCACAAACCGACACTTCGTCGATGAAGCGAGCAACGGCTCTACGTTCGGCCATTGGCTCATCGAAGAAACGCCGTATGCGCTTCTTGGCCGCCTTCTGGTCAAGTGCAGGTTTCATCCATCTCCTCAGCAGCGAAGCTCTCGAAGTTCTCGCTCAAAGCTTAGTGCGAAGCTGTCGGTCATACCAGAGACCATGTCTGCAAGCAATTGGCACCGACGATAACCAAGCGGAAGTTTTTCGTTTGGGCTTTCGAAAACCCGCCTATAGTTTTCCGAGATACGCCCATATGCATATTTCTCGTAGGGTGATCCGGGATGCCCCTTGGTCTCTTTTTGCGGATCACCCCGGCTAACAATAGCAGGCCAAAGCATGTCCATGATTGAATGAATAACCTTGTGACCTTCTAGTTCCAGTTCGAGAACGCTTCTGTGCTTGTAGGCATTGGCGAATGCAAAATCTTTGAGCTTATCGCAAAGTAACGCAGCACTTGATACAGCGACGAGATCGTCTTTCAATCCGCCTGCCTCGATTTCAGATTGCTTCTCGATGAAAGCTTCGATTACGGAAGAAACCATGGCGCCGATGGCGAAAACCCTGAACATCTGAGTGGAAAGATCATTCACTTCACTCGGCGATAGTTTCGCGTCTCTGTGCTTTTTGTGCTGTGCTTCTGCCCGCTTGCAAACATCCTTGATCACTTCATCTGTTTCTGGATCGCCGTTAGCCCCAGCTTCAAGATGGCTGATCAAATCTCTGTAAGAAACCAGTCCTTTCTTAACCGCATCTTCTACATCCAAAACAGAGTAAGCAATGTCATCGCTGGCCTCCATTATGTACGTCAATGGGTGGCGCAGCCCTTCTCTAAGCCCAGTTTCCTTCCAGATGTCGGCCACAACATCCAGCTCGGAGTGAAAACAGCCGAACTTCTTAGTAGCGATTTTGGACTTGTCCTGATTTTCCGAGGTCCCAGGATACTTCATAAGAGCAGCCAAAGCGCCACAGGTTAGATTTAGTCCAAAATTATCATTCATAATTTGGAGTTTGGTGAGCACGCGAAGTGCTTGGGCATTGCCTTCGAACTTTTTAAAGTCGAGCTGCATGCGCTGCTTTACATTGGCAGGAAGTATCAAGTTCTCGCAGTTGAGGAACTTGAATGCTGTTTCCTCGTTCTTTTTGAACCAATCACCAATGGCATACTCGCCTTGATGCCCAAACGGCGGGTTGCCTATGTCGTGCGCGAGGCCAACAGTAGCAAGAATTGCGGGTAGATCGCGTTGGAACTCGCCTGAAACAAAACTAGTTTCAGATCGGTGGGCAAGGGCAACACCGATACTCCGCGCGATATTCGATACTTCGTGAGAATGGGTGAGGCGTGTTCTTACACTATCATTTTTTTCGAGCGGAAACACCTGTGTCTTGTCGGCCAAGCGTCGAACAGGAGTACTAAAAAGAACCCGGTCGTAGTCACGTTCAATTTCCGTGCGATCACCACCCGCATTCAGGGGTTGTCCTTCGTCACCGTGCATGTCCTTACGGCGGGTCGCGGACATCAATTTCTTCCAATCCATTACTTTCTCCTGAATGTTTTGTGGCCTTCGATTTTTGATCAAAGGAAATGAAATGTTTTTTGTGGCGCTAAGCAGATCGTGTCAGTTCGTTTGATCATTTGGGGCTTTCGTCGCCTTCCGCCTGTTGCAGTAAGAACTTCAACGTCCGGCGAATTTATCAATGCACTGTTGAGATCGTCAGAGTGAGCGGGTGTTTGGTTGTATGTTTGGTCGAAGAAGTCTGCGACCGATACTGAGGCTTCGGGAATGCAGTCTGTGATAAACTTTGGAATATCGGTCAAGAGCTCTTCCCTTGCCCCCCTGCGTGAGTTCGCATCGAACAAGTATAAAGAGGTGTCTTCGATTGAATTATACCTCAGCATCTGTAAGCCTGACCGACCGACATGGGCTTGCGAGTTTTTCTTCCGGTGCAAGATGTCGTTGTAAACCTGCCTGGCCCGAAAAGAATTTGCAAAATGCACGAGCCAATACTCCCAGCCGCCCTGATTGTTAATCGAAAATGGGCTGACAAAGTTTGCTAGTGATTGAAACTCCTCGAACACAACCTTTTCGACTGCTGCGAGCCATTCCTTCTTGCTTTTGTGAAGCGAGATTTCTGAAATCTGGCCATCGAATATTCTCTTATCTTGCCTTCTGGCAGGGCTAATGAATGCCAAAAAGGATTTGATGGAAAAAGTGAGAAACACTTCAGAAGAGCGGGTCAGGGAGAGAGCAGTCCTAAGATGCGCTTCAGACACATCAGCATGACCATATTGATCAAGATTAAATATGGTATTTCGAACCTTTGAGGCGAGAACTTTTTGCGAGATGCTTGGAAGGTTCTGCCCGAAATCACCTTCAAAGTAGTCAACATGAAATGTTGCGTCATGATGTTCAGACTGATGCTCCTCCAAGAAGCCATTGACACTGCCCCGCAACACATGAATGGCAACTGGAGATATGTCATTAAAATACATGAAAAACTCAAAGGAGATGGGTTTGAAGCCATCAATTTTCCTTCGAAGGTTGATCTCAGCACTGACTGCTTTCAGCGTTTGCAGCACTACCAAAGGTGAACCTAGGGTACCGCAGTCGTAAGCCCCAGCTCCGCAAAACCCATCCACAAAGGACAGCCTAAACCGCTCTTGTTGAGGCAGACTGCACCGAACACGAACGTACTCGTGGATGTACTCTTTGATTATCTCAAGCTTGATCTTTGAGTGAGGCCCGATTTTCGCGCCGTTTTCCCAATCATACTCTCTCTTAACCATATCGGCGGCTCTCCGAAAACCTTATGGAGACGCCACAGTTGCTGGCATTTCTTCCCAAACCTTACCTCGAAATAGCCTTCCATTGGCTTTCTTAGAGCGTTTCTTGTTGTCTTTTCCCCAAGTGCCCCACTGCTTAAAGAAAAATGCTGTCCCGTAACGCTGGCAAAGCGAATAGATCTCCTCAATCCATTCTTCCTTGATAGGGCGCGCTTGAGCCCCACTCTCTCCGCCAACAATTGCCCAGTGAATGTCGGTCAGATCAACCTGTCCTACAGGTGCTATCAGAGGCTCAAAAGAAATAAACCGAATAGCTGCAGGGATTTTTGAAAGGGCATAAACTCTTTCTGATGTTTCAAAATTTTCGACACTCGTGCCCAACCAAACATTTGGAAGCACAGTCTTCATGTGGTCCTTCGTAAACTCAAGCATTCGCTCAGGTCGTTTAGTCAAGATTTGATATTGATGGTGTGGTGTCCGCTCCATCGTGCGCCAAACTCTTTCGGCAAACTCGAAAGGCACCCTCTCATGAAAGAGATCGCTCATGGAATTTACAAAAACTTTTCGCGGTTTTCTCCACTTCAGAGGAGCTTCCAAGGACTTCTCGTCCAGATTTATAGCGCCTGTCCAAACGGTCTTTTTGCCTGAACGTCGTGCAAGCCCTTGGTACTTCTCCATCCCCATGGCTTCCAGTCGGAGAGCCATATGCATCGCGTAACAATTCGTACAACCACTTGATGCAGCTGTGCACCCCGCAACAGGGTTCCAAGTTGTGTCAGTCCATTCGATATCTGACAAAACAATCTCCGTGCTCAAACAGCTCTTGATTTCAACAGGCAAAAACACCTCAGCGTGGCAAGCCTGATGTCCGTTTTGAGACTGGCCACCAGCAGCTTGGACTGCAGCTCAAATGTAACGACCTCGACACAATGGAAAACAAAGCAGTGCCTCACCGCCACACCATCGTAGAATGGCAAAAAAGTTGCAAGTTTGTTCTCACGCAGACGAATGAGAAAGCCCCTTGCGAAACACTTTTCAGAAAAAGATTTCAAGTACACCCTTATCGCAAAGCTGTCGTGTGTGTGTTTTGTTTTTCTCTTTCGAGCTCGGTGCTCCGACCAATGGCTCCTCTTCTCTTCGTCCGTCAGGAGCAATACTTTGCAAAATTTAGTTTTTGCACGACACCGGCCATTGAGCCAGACTTTTGCGACCGCCACATTCCGCCTGTCAATGTAGAAAGAACCCGCAAAATCGCTTGCTCAAAGGTGGACGGATAGGTGGATTGAAGAAAGTCAATCACATGCAAATCCAAGATATATTTATCTTTTTTTGAAATTAGTGGTGCCCCCACACGGACTCGAACCGCGGACCTACTGATTACAAATCAGTTGCTCTACCAGCTGAGCTATAGGGGCACTTGGTGTCGATTAATGCCTCTTGTTACGGACTTCAAGACAGAATTTTGCCGCCGCTTAACGATTTTCTGTATTCATGGCACTGGGTCTGGCCCAGAGAATTTACTCCGCCTGGTTTGACTGTGCGGAGTACAGCCTGTAACCCAGCAGATAATGTGCACGAACGCGAGGGTAAAAACCGAATATGCAGGTTGCAATCCACGCAGGTGCTGCGTTCACCGATGAAGGTCTCGTATTGCGGTCCCTTCAACGCAACACCGGCGCGTTGCATCAAAATGGTGCGTCCGTATTTGGCCCGCGCCGTTATCGGCAAATTTTCGAACCCGCCTTTGCTGCCATTGAAAACCAGGATGAAATCGGTGCCGCAATGGAAATGCTTCGGGCTGGGTTGCGATCGGCTCCGAAGGTCGATCGTTTGATTTACTCATGCGCCAGCTTTGCAGGCGATGTTGGAAATGCGCTGGACGACGGGCAGCTATACCCAAATGCGGGACGCCGAATGGAGTTGCTTGAAAAGTCCTTTCCTGACCACGAAATTGAGCTTTGTATGGGTTTTTTAAGCCCTGGCAGATTTATTCCCAAAGCTTTGATGTCGCTACCTGAACAGAGTCGCCTCGACAAAATGCGAAGTACCGATATCAGCTGCCTCAGCTGGATCAGCATGGTCGAGGACATCAGAGATCTTGCGCCCAATGTCAAAATCACACTCTGGAGCAACGAGGACGCACCACTGATCTGGGGAGATATAATCCGTGCAATCGCGGCCCTTCCCTCGGACAACACGCTGGTTGATGAGTTTGATTTACTGCTGTCACTTCTAGACGATTCAGGCAAATCCAAAGGTCTGGCATTGATTGATCAAAGCCTGGAACAGGACGAACATTTGCGTGACGACCTTGCCACGGTTTTGGAGGAACACGCCAAAACCGAGCTCACAACAGAAGAGCTTGATCTGCCAGATTGGAGCATGGAAATCGTCGACGCGTTTGCAGAATTATATGCGCAGGACATGGACCGACTTGAGTCCATGCCCGGAGTGCAGGTTCTAAGACCTTGAGTCTATAGCGGGAAAGCAGCCGTTACATTCCCAGCGCTTCTTTGTACATTTCCAACACCGCCTCTTCCTCGGCAATGTCGTCTTTGTCACGTTTGCGCAATGCGATCACTTTCCGCATGACCTTGGTGTCGTAGCCCCGCGCTTTTGCCTCGGCCATCACTTCTTTTTGTTGCTCCGCCAAATCTTTCTTTTCCGCATCCAGACGCTCGATCCGTTCGATGAACTGGCGCAGCTCACCCGCGGTTACACGGTAATTCGCGGCGGCCTGATCTTCGGTATTCTCTTCCATCTAAGTCTCTCCCAGAGGCTGGTTTGTCATGCTGAAAAGGTGGGCAACAAGCGGGATACATCGGTGCGAGCCAAGCCGCAAGCATGCAAAAAACCAGTCTCGCTTGTGCGGGCCAGCGCGATCAGTTAAGCGCTCAGGTCAGACGTTGAAAGATGGAAAACGATGTTCGAATTCATCACCTGGGGCGGTGCCGCCCTGTCACTTATCGGTCTGGCTGGGCTGGTTTGGTGCATTCTGCACGTAATGAAAGCGCGCAAATCCGGCCTGTCTGATGATGAACTGCGCGCCGTTGTTCAACGGGTGCTGCCCTGGAACATGGGCGCGCTCTTTTTGTCGGTGATAGGTCTTATGCTGGTTATACTTGGAATCTCGTTCGGTTGACTGCGGCCATCAAACCGGCAGATTGTCGAAACGCGCTTCCATAACGTCCTCGCACAGGGCCGCATCCAGGCGGCGCAGGCGCGCAGGAACCTCAACACCCTGCAGACGCATCTTCTCGATGACCTTTGTGACACTGGGCTGAAGGGCAAGGCGGGTATCAACACTGGCGCCCTTCAGTTTTTTCTCAAGTTGTTCGGCTTCGGAATACAAATCGATCCTCGGCATATCCATCCTCCCAAATGTCATCAGTTACCTATAGTTTAGTAACGGTTTTAAGACTTACATCACTCGGTTATTCTATCGCGCGAAAATTCGCCCGACCGCCCCCAAACATCGGCGCGCTTTCGCAGGATGCCAGAATTTTAGCCCAACTTTGCCGCTTTTGCCTTGACCGGCATCAAATCACCAAATGTTGATTGCTTCACATTCCGTTATTAATATATGACTAAGACCTAACCGGCGGAGGAAACCATGACGCCCAAAGTGAAAGCATTTTTTGACGCAGAGACATTCACGGTGTCTTATCTGGTTCAGGATCCTGAAGGCGATGCCTGCGCGATCATAGATAGTGTTCTGGATTTCGATCACGCATCCGGCCGGACCAATACGCGATCTGCGGATGAGATCATCAGATATGTCCAATCCAATTCGTTGCGAACCGAATGGATTCTGGAAAGCCATGTCCATGCCGACCACCTTTCAGCAGCCCCCTATTTGCAGCAGAAACTCGGAGGCAAGATTGGCATCGGTGATCAAATCGTCGCCATCCAGGAAACTTTCGGGAAAATTTTCAACGAGGGTACCGAGTTTCAGCGCGATGGTAGCCAGTTCGACGCCTTGTTCCGCGACGGCGACGGATTTCATGTCGGTCAAATGAGAGGTGACGTCTTGCACACCCCCGGGCATACGCCCGCCTGCATGACCTATGTCATCGGCGACGCGGCATTTGTCGGAGACACGCTGTTCATGCCGGATTTTGGCACTGCGCGATGCGACTTTCCCGGCGGATCGTCCGGAGATTTGTACAACTCGATCCAGAGGATCCTTTCACTGCCGGATGCGACACGCATCTTTGTCGGGCATGACTACAAAGCTCCTGGGCGGGACGAGTTTGCGTGGGAAACAACTGTTGAAGAGCAAAAATCCTTGAACGTGCATATCGGGCAAGGTCGACCTATCGAGGAATTCGTTGAAATGCGCGACGCCCGCGATGCCACTTTGGCCATGCCGCGGCTGATCCTGCCCTCTTTACAAGTCAATATGCGGGCGGGTCAGATGCCGCCTGAGGATGAGAATGGCGACGTGTTCCTGAAACTACCAGTGAACAAACTTTAGACGGCTAGAGCCGAACTTCTTGGGGGAACAAATCAGTGTATTCAGAATGGATATGGGGACTGGTAGGCGGCCTGTTGATTGGTCTTGGCGCAGCAGTTTACCTGCTTGGAAACGGTCGTGTAATGGGGGCGAGCGGTATCCTGGGAGGGCTTGTCGATCGCTCTGACCGCTCGGCCGAGCGGCTGTATTTCCTCGCTGGGATGATTGGGACGCCGTTGATGCTAAGCCTGTTTTTGTCGCCGGGGCCGCAGACAAACCTGACCTCGAATTTGACGGTTGTGATCGGGGCTGGGCTGCTTGTCGGTATCGGGACACGAATTGCCAACGGGTGCACCTCTGGACATGGGGTGTGCGGCATTTCCCGGTTTTCGGTGCGCGGGATCGTGGCAACGATCCTTTACATTGCGGCCGGGGCAGTGACGCTGGCCTTGTTTCGCCATGTCTGGGGGTTGATCTGATGCGCAATCTGATATCGCTTCTTTCGGGCTCTTTGTTCGGAGCAGGCCTGTTGATTTCCGGCATGACTGACACAACCAAGGTGCAGGGGTGGCTGGATATTTTCGGCAACTGGGATCCGACACTCGCATTTGTGATGGGGGGAGCCATTGTACCCATGATGATCGCATGGAGGCTGGTTCCAGATCGCAAACCGCTGTCGGGTGGGAATTTCCCGACAATGGTGCAGCATGAACTGGATCGCCGCCTTGTCATCGGATCGGTCATGTTTGGCATGGGATGGGGATTAGCGGGACTGTGTCCCGGTCCAGCCATCGCGTCTCTTACGTATGGCGGGACCGGAGGCGTTGTGTTTCTGGTTTCCATGCTCGCAGGGATGTATGCAGCTCCTGCCGTAAGTGCTAAACTGGACAGAACCGTAAACGCGACCTAAGCAGTAGCCATGGAGATTCGACCGATAACCCCCCGCTATGCCGTCTCGCCGCAAATTTCGGTCGAGGATGTTCCCACTATTGTCGAGGCAGGCTTTGTCAAAGTGATCTGCAACCGGCCGAACAGCGAAGTTCCCGAGGATCTCCAGTCAGATGCTATCGGACAGGCCGTGCGTGCTGCCGGGTTGGAATACGAAGTGCTAGAGCTGACGCATCAGACCATGACGCCCGAAAACGTCTCCTTGCAACGTGACCTCGCAGAATCCTGTGCCGGTCCGGTTCTCGCATATTGTGCATCGGGCACGCGTTGTTCTGTGATCTGGGCATTGGGGCAGTGCGAAAGCATGAGCACCGAAGACATCCTTCAGGCGACGACCAAGGCAGGCTATGCGTTGGACAACCTGCGTCCAACCTTGGAAGAAATACGCAGATCAGTGACTTGAGCGTCTGCTAACTGCCTTTCAGCGCGCTTTCATCCCCTGATAAACCAGCCAGTTGAGATATCTCGGCAACCATGTGTTCCGAATTCTCGAGGTTCAATTCTGTCCCCTCTTGGCCCAGCGCGCCGGGGGAAAATGGCATTATTTCCTGCCCGTGTTCGGTTGGCCCCTCTTCGTGTATACTGGCTGAACTCGCCTCAAGGAACTCATTTGCTTCGGGCTGGGAAAATGTCTGAGTTTGGTAGGTTTCGTTCAGGCGCACCGCACGCAATCCTCCGCATTGGCCGAGCCGTCCGATCGCGGCCCGGCTGCGGTCGATCGCCACAATCTCGGTACGATCCAGCCGCGCCCCGATCAATGGCAACACATCCCCCACCACCAGTTCTGTCAGCGTCGCCAGGGACAAGGGCATCCGGCAGACCACCGTATTCAAATCTGCCCTCAACACGCCCGATGCCTGATCAAGCCTGCCCTCTGGCTCATCATGAATCACCTCCGTCTCGGCCGTTTCAGCCGGTCGGATGGGCAACAGTACTGAAAGCTGACCTTGTCTCAGCCCACCGCCAAGTTCGACTGTCAGTTCAAAAACTCGGTATTCCTCTTCCACCATCGCCAGGGTCAAAGTTCGCAGATCCGCAAGGCGCGAAGCATATTCAAAACCGATCAGGCACATGCGGTCACTCGCCGTTTCGACAAGTGATGCCGCGCGGGACAGCCCCTCTTCGATCCAAGGGGACACCATGGCCGCGTCCGTATCGGTGAACCCCCGCGCAGAAGGCGCTCCCGGCATCACCTCGCCTATTGTCTGAGCCTGCACGACAGCCGACACTAACCCTATATCCATGCAGATCGCAGCCAAGCTGCTGTCAGAGCCTGAAAAGAGCAGCAATATCCATTCCTCATCCAAAGACTGTGTCAGCCCACCTGGTGGCCGACAGGATTGTTTGGCGCCGATTACCGACAACGGCAGCTGCAAACGATCTTCTGCCGCGCGAGCAAAAGCCAGACGCAGCGCACGTAGGATCGAGCGAGGCTTGTCACCCTTTTCCTCCTGACTGATCGAAAGCTTGCGCGCCAGAGCCGCGCTGACAGATTGCGTCATGCCTAAAACCGCTGATTGTTCCTGCATTCTCTTTCAGGTCTAACCCGGCGATAGTTACCAACCTGTTTATACAGCCGTCACTGCGCAGCCTGTCGGTAGGCCTGTGGCAGCCTGACCCGGAACGCAGCCCCACCATGGCCGGGCAAGTAGCTGATATCGCCCCCCAGTCTTTGCATAATCTCACGGCAGATCGCTAATCCCAGCCCCGCACCACCTGCCTTGTCGCCTCCGACGCGGGCAAATTTCTCAAAAACCATCTGCCGGGCATCCGGGGGAATGCCGGTGCCGTTATCAGCAAAATCAATGACGACTTGTCCGCCGACATCATGCGCGGAAATGGTCAGAACCGGTTCTTTGGCATCACAATATTTCTGAGCGTTCGAAATCAGGTTGATAAACACCTGCCCCAGACGGTCCAAATCCGTATGCAGGAGAACGCGTTCGGAGGTTTTCGACCGCCGGACGGTTAGTTTCTGGCTGGTTCCAGCCAAGGCACTGGACACAGCACGATCCAAAACCGACCGCAGGGTGTCACCGCTCTTGTTCAAATTGACTCGCCCACTTTCCAGAACGCTCAGGTCCAGCAAGTCATCCAGCAGCCGTGTCAACCGAAGCGCCTCGTCATGGATGATGGCAGCGTAACGCGTTCTTTCTTCGCTGGTCAGACCTTCGGTATCCCGCATGATCTCGGAAAATGCTCGGATCGAGGTCATGGGGGTTCGCAATTCGTGGCTGACTTGGCTGAGGAACCCGTCCTTCTGTTCGGAAATTTGCGTCAGCTTGGTGTTCGCCTCACGCAGTTGGCGCGCCGTACGGCTGAGTTCAGCGGATTTCGCTTCCAGTTGGCTGGAGTATTCCAACATCTGCGCGGATTCGTCGGCCACGGCGAGCAAATCCTCGACCGAAACGGAGGAACCACCAACAATCTGCCCGATCATCGCATGCGCTGTCGCCGCCCCGACCGAGCCGCTGAGTTCACGTTCCAACCGCTCCAAAAACCCAGGCGTAGGTTCGGGCAGGCTGGAACGCCCACCCTGCTGTTCCGCCTGCGCCTGAAAGAACTCTTGCGCCGGACCTGCGCCCAAAATGCGCTGGGTCATGATCATCAGGTCTTCGCTTTGCGCTACCGATCCGGTCCAACCGCGCAGCGCAACCGAATGGTCGAATACGTTGACGAATTGCGCCCCCTGCAAACGTTCGAGCGGGCTTGGAAAACTCAGCAAAGAGGCCGCGCAAAATGCCAGCGTGTTCAGCGACAGCGACCACAACACAGCGTGCACCATCGGGTCCATTCCGTCGATCCCGAACAAGGCCTGCGGGCGCAACCAGCCCCATCCGAACGGTCCGTTCTGCAGGACACTATCCGACATAATCGCGCTGCCCATGCCGGGCAACAACAGCGTGTAGATCCACAACAAGAACCCGACCGTCAGTCCGATCAGAGCCCCTGTTCGCGTCGCCCCGCGCCAGAACAGCCCGCCAACCAGCGAAGGCAAAATCTGGGAAATCCCGGCAAAGGCCACCAGACCAATCGAGGCCAGCGCGGCCCCGCCGCCGGAAATGCGGTAATACGAGAACCCAAGCACCATGATCACGGCGATTGAAATCCGCCGGGACAGCAAAACCACATTGCGGACATCACCGGATACGGCGCCAGCGCCCTCCTGCCGGCTAAACCAGATCGGCATCACGACGTGATTTGACACCATGGTCGATAGGGCCATTGCCGTGACAATCACCATCGATGTGGCGGATGAAAAGCCGCCAATAAAGGACAGCATCGCCAGCCATTCATTGCCCTGCGACAGGGGCACCGTCAGCACGAACAGATCCGGATTCGATCCTTCGGGCAAAAGGTCCAATCCTACGACCGCGATTGGCACGACAAAGAGACTCATCAACAGCAGATACAGGGGGAAGGCCCATGCGGCTGTCCTCAGATGCCCTTCATCGGCGTTCTCCACCACCATCACCTGAAACATCCTCGGCAGACACACAAAGGCCGCAGCCGATAAAAATATAAACGTGGTCCAGCGTCCGGCATTCACATTCCACTGCCCGATCTCAGAGGCATCGATGCGGTCCATCATCGGACCGACTCCTCCGGCTATACCCCAGACAACGAAAATGCCCACGGCCAGCAGCGCAAAAAGTTTAACGACAGATTCCAATGCGATGGCCGTGACAACGCCATGATGGCGTTCGTTGGCATCCAGATTGCGGGTACCGAACAGAATGGCGAACACTGCCAGCCCCGCCGCAACCCAGAACACACTGGACCCTTCGCGGTAAAGACCGCTTGGGTCGGCCTCGGCAAAGATTGAGAATGACAGCGTAATGGATTGAAGTTGCAGCGCAATATAGGGCGTCCCGCCCAACACGGCCAGAATTGTGACGCAAATCGCCAGAGTGTTCGACTTGCCATAGCGAGACGAAATCAGGTCGGCGATTGAGGTCACCCTCTGGCTGCGGCCAACCCGAACCAGCTTGCGCAATCCCCACCACCAACAGATCATGACCAACGTGGGTCCCAGATAGATCGTTACGAACTCCAGCCCCGACCGGGCGGCGTTCCCTACCGCGCCATAAAAAGTCCAGGCGGTACAATAGATCGACAGCGACAGCGTGTAGATCAACGGAGATCGCAGCCACGCCCCCCTGCCCGCCGCGGCCATTCTGTCGGCGGCAAATGCGACGCTGAACAACAGCACCACATAGCCCAAACAAACCAGGATCAGCACGTTCAGCGTTGCCATCAGTCTTGACCTGGCTCGGAATCATCGCCGGTTGATATGCGTCTTGCGGCGAACCCAAAGAGAACGCTGGCAACGATCAAAACCGCCCAGCATGTGAAGATATAGAGAATCGCAGAAGACAGCGGCACTCCGTCCGCTGCATCGCCCCCACGCGGCCACAGCAACGGAATCGCAATCAGCGCGCCCCCCAATATAGGCAATAAACGGGCGGCGTCGGTTAGCCTGCGTCGGCGGTAACTTTGGCGCTCAAGAAACAGCGACGGCCGCGCACCAGATGGTTGGCGGTCGTCCTGCATGCTCATGACCGCGAGGCCTGCGCGTGCAAATCGCGGACGGCGGTCAGAACTTCTGCATTGGAAAACGGCTTTGTCATGAACCGGCTGACCCCTGCATTCTCGGCCATCTCACGATCTTTCGATTGGCCACGAGCCGTTAGCATCAGAACCGGAAGATTTCGCAGTTCTTCGAGTTCGCGCAAGTCGCGCAAAATCTCCATCCCGCTTTTGCCCGGCAGCATCACATCCAGAATCACAAGATCGGGCTTCGCGCCCTGAATCACCAGCAGCGCATCCGTCCCTTCAGCATGCGTTTCAACCTGCCATCCCTCGCGGGTCAGCAAAAACCGAATGGCTTCAGCAATGTTCGGCTCATCCTCGATCAACAGAACCTTTCGGCTCATATATTTCATTCCTCCCCGAGACGGGCTGCACCACTGTCAACCTGTCCGAAACAGCTTATGCGCAGTGTCACGAAACTGTCAAAAACCTTCGCTCAGAATCGAGGGCTCTCGGCGCGATTCACAGTCCTTATTGGGGCAGACCCGGCAACTTGGGCCAACATGGGCAACCGCCTGACTGCCCTGAGGGCTTTCTTCGACGGATCGAACCAGCATGACAGAACGATAAACCGGCGCATCATCATAGCCGGAAATGGATTGCGGCCAGGCATAGGCATAACAATCGAATTCCGCGGCCGTTCGCCCCAACTGAACGATCCGTTTTCGGATCGGAACCAGCGGCCGGTTCAGCGCCTGAAACAGCGGCCACAGAGGACACGCCTCGCCGAACCTGGGCATGGCAAAACCGGGCACCGATTTGCTGAACAAAATGCTGCCTGAGGCATCACATATCACCAGCCCGGTCGGGCGCGACAAATACCCTTTGGGCAAGGCGGCCAGCCGCCTCAGCACGGTGGCGATGTCGACTGAATACTCTGTTGCCAAAAGCAAAGGATCTGTAACTCCCCGATCCAAAGCCCCTTTGAGCGCATCCAGAGGCAAAAGCCGAGCGTCGGATTCGTAGACGTCCAGAATATCCCGCGCCACTTTTCGCGCGGCAGAGGAATCAATCTCATTCAGATTAACATCCGCGCTTCCCCCTCCGGTTTCGATTTCCGGGAAATGGTGATCATGCCTGTCAAAAAATGCTTCGACATCTTCCAGAGGGACGCCGCGACGATCCTCGGCCCCCTCGGAATCATCCAGATAGGCCACCAGCGATTTGGAGCTATCGGCCAGCCGTTCGGCATCCTGGTGCAGGTTCCGGTGGAATCGGTCTTGCCACTCGGGTTCAATCTCTTGCGTTTCAGCAAGAATGGCAGCGGTGGAACGAATCGCGGCGGCTGTCGAAAGGACCTCGTGCATGGATGCTGCCAGATGCGGATCGTGCGTCAAACGATCCGACAGGGTTTCAATCGTTCGCTCTAACGACACCACTCGGCTGTGCATTTGCGCCAAAACGCCCGCCCACCCTGGAAACCTACTTGCGAACTCCTCAAGCCCGTCCACTTCGGCTTTCTGGCCAACAGCATCTGCCGCAGCCTCGCGCAGCGCAGAAATCAGCGTCGCCTCGATCCCCTGGGTTAGCACCGAAGGCTCAACGGTCAGGGCCGCAGCGATATCCACCAGCAGCTTTCCTCCGATCCTGCGGCGGTTATGCTCGATCAGGTTCAGATAGGATGCCGAGATTCCAACCTGCCGTGCAAGCTGGGCCTGACGCAATCCTGCGATCTGCCGCCTTTCGCGAATACGGCTGCCTGTTAACGTGTCCCGCAAAATTTTCCTCTTTTTCCGCTGGCTCCTTTGGTCAACCTCAGAAGCATTTTCAAAACTATTATTTAAATATAAGTCTTTAGCAATTAATTTTCTTGAGCAATTTACTTTCTTCACAAACGCATCCCGCAGTTCCAAACACCCGGACCACGGTGTAACCCATTTGCATATTTCGAAAATCACAGGCCTTCCCCTTCTATTTTCGGAAAAACACCTGCACCATGGACATATGAGCGACCCAGCCTTTGAATATGCGCCGATCGGATTGGTCGAGTTGGAGAACCGCGTGATCCGCCGGTGCAATCTGCAGTTCGCACGCACTTTCGGCGGTGAAGAGGCCGATTACCGCAACATGCCCCTGCTACACCTCTACCCTTCTGTCGCAGATTGGGAACGTATCGGCGCACGGAGCCTGCAAATCATGCGCGACACCGGATATTACACGGATGAAAGGGTCATGCGTCGCCGTGATAGCGACTTATTCTGGTGCCGCGCGCGCGGACGTTCGCTAACACCTGAAGATCCTTTCCGCCATGGCATCTGGAGTTTTTCGGATATTTCCGAGGAACGCCCTTTGGTCGAGCTAACCAGCCGTGAGCGCGAGGTTGCCATTCTGTCCTGCAAGGGCTTGTCGGCCAAGGAAATCGGTGCGGAACTGAACCTGAGCTATCGTACAATCGAAGCCTACCGTGCGCGGCTGCTTGAAAAATTCGGGGCACGTAAACTGCCTGAACTGGTTGCGAAACTCTCCGGAATGCCGCTGTAGCGCTGTTTACCACTGGTAATCTTCAGCAAAACCCCCATCTGACAGGCCGAGACTGTGCTTTTCATGGCCGTACGCTTAGCTTATAACGCTGCGTAATCAGACCAAAGCCCGCGCGAAACAGACGGGCCAAAGGGGAACCGTCGAGGACACTCATGACAGATACCAAACACGAAGCGGATGTGGCGTTTATCAAGGCACTGGCCGAACTGCTGCGGGAAAACGACCTGACCGAGTTGCAGGTAAAGCGCGATTATGGCGAAGATGACAGCCTGAACGTACGCGTTAGCCGCATGTCACCCGTCGCCGCTCCGGTCCAGGTTGCGGTCCCGGCGGCCGCGCCAGCCGCAGCCCCGGCAGCCGCACCTGCAGCAGCTGAAGCACCCACAGCAAGTGACGATCCAGCCAGCCATCCGGGCGCTGTGACTTCGCCCATGGTCGGCACCGTGTACATGCAGCCCGAGCCGGGTGCGCCGTCCTTCATCTCCGTCGGTGCCAGTGTTTCCGAAGGCGACACGCTGCTGATCGTCGAAGCGATGAAAACCATGAACCACATCCACGCGCCAAAATCCGGCACTATCAAGCGTATTTTGGTGGGTGATGGCGATGCTGTGGAATTCGGCACTCCTCTGGTCATTGTTGAGTAAGGCGGCCCCATGTTCGACAAGATCCTGATTGCCAACCGAGGCGAGATCGCCCTGCGCGTCATCCGCGCCGCACGCGAGATGGGGATTAAGACAGTCGCCGTCCATTCAACCGCAGACAGTGACGCGATGCATGTACGCATGGCGGACGAATCGGTCTGCATCGGCCCCCCGCCCAGCCCACAAAGCTATCTGTCGGTGCCTGCGATCATCTCAGCCTGCGAGATCACTGGCGCTCAGGCGATCCACCCAGGCTACGGCTTTTTGTCTGAAAATGCCGAGTTTGTGCAGATCGTCGAAGATCACGACATCACCTTCATTGGACCCACCGCTGAGCATATCCGCGTGATGGGTGACAAGATCACCGCCAAGGACACGATGAAGGCCTTGGGCGTTCCCTGTGTGCCTGGTTCAGATGGTGGCGTGCCGGATCTGGCCGCAGCCAAGCGGATCGGTGAAGAATTCGGCTATCCTGTAATCATCAAGGCCACCGCCGGTGGCGGCGGACGCGGCATGAAAGTCGCGATGAGTGCGGATGAGATGGAAAGCGCCTTTATGACCGCGCGCGCCGAAGGCAAAGCCGCCTTTGGTAATGACGAGGTCTATATTGAGAAATACCTGACCACGCCGCGCCACATCGAGATTCAGGTCTTTGGCGATGGCAAGGGCCAAGCGGTTCATCTGGGCGAGCGCGACTGTTCCCTGCAGCGCCGCCACCAAAAGGTATTCGAAGAGGCACCCGGCCCCTGCATCACCCCCGAAGAACGCGCAAGGATCGGTAAGGTCTGTGCCGATGCGGTTGCCAAGATCAACTATATCGGTGCAGGTACGATCGAATTTCTGTACGAAAATGGCGACTTCTATTTCATCGAGATGAACACCCGCCTACAGGTCGAACACCCGGTCACTGAGGGCATCTTTGGCGTAGATCTGGTGCGCGAACAAATCCGCGTTGCCGCTGGTCAGCCAATGTCATTCGGTCAGGATGATCTGAAAATCAATGGTCACGCCATCGAGGTTCGGATCAACGCCGAGAAATTGCCAAACTTCTCGCCCTGCCCCGGAAAAATCTCGGCCTATCATGCGCCGGGCGGTTTGGGTGTGCGGATGGATTCAGCGTTGTATGACGGGTACACGATCCCGCCCTACTACGACTCACTGATCGCCAAACTGATCGTGCAGGGCCGCGACCGGCCCGAAGCACTGGCCCGTCTCGAACGCGCATTGGGTGAGTTGATCGTGGACGGAATCGACACGACGGTTCCCTTGTTCCACGCACTTCTGCAAGAAAGTGACGTCCAAAGCGGTGATTATAACATCCACTGGCTGGAGCACTGGCTTGCGGAGAATATGGCCGACTAACTCTGCTGGGTCGGAAGGTTATCGCTTTCCGACCCTGAGGCGCCTGGCATGAGCCTTTCCCCGGAATTACTGCTCCATGGATATTCCATCGGTATCTTCCCGATGGCTGAACATCGCGATGATCCGGACCTGTTCTGGGTTGATCCTAAGTTTCGCGGCATCTTCCCTCTGGACGGATTTCACATCTCACGCAGCTTGGCCCGCAGGATTCGGAACTGTGGGTACACGGTGTCAATCAACAGGGATTTTCCCGGAGTTGTTGATGGCTGCGCTGATCGCACGGATACCTGGATCAATCAGGAACTTCGCACCCTTTACCAAAAGCTGAACCAATCCGGTCACGCCCATTCACTGGAAATCTGGGACGGCCCGAATTTGGTTGGGGGCGTTTATGGCGTTACTCTTGGCGCTGCCTTCTTTGGCGAAAGCATGTTTTCCCGACGCAAGGATGCCTCAAAAATTGCACTGGCTTATTTGGTCGACCGGTTGCGGTCCTGCGGGTTCAAACTGTTCGATACACAGTTTTTAACCGCGCATCTCGCCTCGCTCGGTGCGATTGAGGTGCCACGGGCACAGTATCGGAACGCGCTGGAAGAGGCAGTGACTATTGCAGCAGATTTCTCTGCTGATCTCGATCAATCGCCGGATGGCGTGATACAGCGGATCACCCAGACGTCATAGCGCGAATGATCAAGCGCATTCAGGGCTGGCGAGGTGGCAATCATCCACCCATCAAAGAGCTGATCCGTTCCGCCTTGTTCCCAAATGGTCAGGTAGGCAAACGCGTCCCCTGTTGGGTTATCTGCAGGATAGCGGCAATCACCCAGTGCGACATCCAGCCCAAAGACTGTCTTGGATTGGCCGTTTTGCAGTTCGACATCAACGGTCTGGCCATTGACCTTATCCAGCCCTCTGAGCATTGCACCCGGTCCGGATTGAACCTTTTGCTGTGCCGCTACCCCAGAGGCTGCCAGTATTGCCGCGATCAGAGCATATCGCTTCATTCGCCGCCATCTCCGGCGACGAACTTAACCAAAAGCGAAATCAGGCTGACTGCGCCCTGTGTATCCTCGACCTGATCGCCCGGCTCAAAGTTAAAGAGCGATCCGCCTGGCATGACTTCTACAAAGTTACCACCCAGCAACCCTTCGGATGAGATCACGATAGCACTGTCATCGGGGACCAGAATTCCATCAGAAATCGCAAAAGTCGTGTCCGCCCGATAGGTTTCCGGGTTCAGGGCCACTCCTGTCACGGTGCCGATTTTGACCCCGGCAAGCCGCACGTCCGTTCCGACGCCGACGCCTTCGAGCGAGCGGAAAGAGGCGTTAAGCTCATAACCAGAACCGCCCTGGGACAGGCCTGTCGACTGGCTCGCATAGACGCCAAACGCTATTGCCCCGGCCAGGACGGCGCCTCCGACCAAAACTTCTGAAACTTTGTAAGATGACATTGCTCGCCTCGTCTTATTCCGGGTTCCAGGCCTCATAATCCGAACGCTCGACCGGATCCGGGCGGCGCAAAGACCCCGCCGGTGCATAAGCAAGCGCGGTTCCTGTCAGGTTTTCCTGATGCGGTTTTTCCCAGGATTTATGTGCCAGAGGTTTGTCGGTTGGCGGTTCGTCCCAGGTGCGGTGCAACCAACCGTGCCAATCGGGATCAACCCTGCTGGCCTCGGCCTCGCCGTTGAAGATCACCCAACGCCTGCTGTCATCCGCGGTACGATAAAACATATTGCCTTCATTATCTTCACCGACTTTCACGCCTTTGCGCGCGGTGTAAATCTGGGTGTTCAGGGTGGCCCCGTTCCACCAGGTCACGGCGCGCAAAAGACTGTTCAGGATTCCCATCGGCTGCCTCCGGCATTTTTGTCTCTGCAGATATGGACCAAAGGTCCGCCAAGGTCCAGTGCTAGGGTAACGTTGCGCATCAATCCGGCAAAACTGCGGTCACTTCAATCTCGATGCGGTCCTCTGGCGTGATCAGGTTGCATTCGGTCACTGTCGCCGCTGGCGGGTTTTCACCAAATGCCTCAACCAGCAAGGGCCAGCACAGTTCGAATTCCGACATGTCCGGAAGGTAGTAGTTTACCCGAACCACATGCGCCAAATTTGATCCAGCCTCATCCAAGGCCTTTTCAATCGCCTGCAGAGCGGATTTGCACTGTCCGACGATATCATTGGGAATGATTTTGCCTTGTGCGCAGGTTCCGGCAACAAAGACAAAACCGTTTGCAACCACTGCCCGGCAATAGCCGACTTTGGCCTCATATTGGCCGCCCGAGGAAATTCGCCTTATCGTCATCCTGCCCTCCCAAACACAAAATGGCGCGGGATCACCGCGCCATCTGTTGTAATTCAAATTCAGTGATTACCCGGCCGAAGCTGATTCCGCCGCATCCGCATAGATGATCAGCGGCTGCTTGTCCGAGGATACAGCCTCTTCATTGACGACAACTTCGGTCACGTTCTTCATGCCAGGCAATTCGAACATCGTGTCCAGAAGGATGTCTTCAAGGATCGAGCGCAGCCCGCGTGCACCGGTCTTCCGTTCAATGGCGCGTTTGGCGATAGCCTTGAGCGCATCGTCGGTAAAGCCCAGCTCGGCATCTTCCAGTTCGAACAGACGCTGATACTGTTTGACCAGCGCGTTCTTGGGTTTGGTCAGAATGGTGACCAGCGCATCCTCGTCGAGATCTTCAAGCGTGGCCAGAACTGGCAGACGTCCGACAAATTCCGGGATCAGACCGAATTTCAGCAGGTCTTCAGGCTCCAGCTCTTTGAAAATCTCACCCACGCCGCGGTCATCATTGTCCCGCACATCGGCACCAAAGCCCATGGCCGAGCCTTTGCCGCGCTGTGCGATAATTCTATCCAGACCCGCAAAGGCACCACCGCAGATGAACAGGATATTCGTCGTGTCCACTTGCAGGAATTCCTGCTGCGGATGCTTGCGTCCACCTTGCGGCGGAACACTGGCGACTGTGCCTTCCATCAGCTTCAGCAGCGCCTGCTGCACGCCCTCGCCCGACACGTCGCGCGTAATCGAGGGATTCTCGGATTTGCGCGTGATCTTGTCGACCTCATCGATGTAAACGATGCCGCGCTGCGCACGTTCGACATTGTATTCGCTGGCCTGCAACAACTTGAGGATGATATTTTCGACATCCTCGCCCACATAACCGGCTTCGGTCAGCGTGGTCGCATCGGCCATGGTAAAGGGCACATCCAGAATGCGCGCCAGAGTTTGCGCCAACAACGTCTTGCCGCAGCCTGTCGGGCCGATCAACAGGATGTTGGATTTGGCCAGCTCGATATCGCTGCCGGCCTTCTGAGAGTGATTCAATCGTTTATAGTGGTTGTGAACCGCCACTGACAGAACCCGCTTGGCCGTAGCCTGACCGATCACATAATCGTCCAGAACTTCGCAGATGTCTTTCGGCGTCGGCACTCCGTCAGAAGATTTCAGCCCGTTGGCTTTCGTCTCTTCGCGGATGATGTCCATACACAGCTCGACGCATTCATCACAGATGAACACGGTCGGACCTGCAATCAGCTTACGCACCTCATGCTGGCTTTTGCCACAGAAGCTGCAGTAGAGCGTGTTTTTGCCGTCACCGCCTGAATTCGTCGCCATGATCTACCTTTCGGGCTCCATCCTATGCCCCTTGCGGGGCCGCGCTTGCGCCTGTTCGTGCAGCTTAGGCCAGCACTGTGGCGGCTACAATCTCAAAATACCCCCCGTATCGGCGACACGAGGGGTCTGGGCTTAGCCCTCTTCGCCGCTCATCTTGGCGCGGTTTTCAACGATCTCGTCGATGTGACCCCATTCCTTAGCCTCTTCCGGGCTCATGAAGTTGTCACGGTCCAGCGCCTTTTCAACAGCCTTTTTGGTCTGTCCAGTATGGCGTACATAGATATCATACAGGCGATCCTTCAGCTTTTGCGTCTCAGCTGCGTGGATCATGATATCGCTTGCCTGCCCCTGATATCCGCCACTGGGCTGGTGCACCATGATGCGGCTGTTCGGCAGGGAAAAGCGCATGCCCTTCTCACCACCGGCCAGCAGAACCGACCCCATCGAGGCCGCTTGACCGATCACCAATGTGGAACATTTCGGTTTGATATACTGCATTGTGTCGTAAATCGACAAACCGCTGGTGACCACGCCACCCGGCGAGTTGATGTAGATCGAGATTTCCTTGTTCGGGTTCTCCGCCTCAAGGTGCAGCAGCTGAGCAACCACAAGATGGCTCATCCCGTCGTGGATCGGGCCGTTGATAAAGATGATCCGCTCTTTCAGAAGGCGCGAGAAGATATCATATGCGCGCTCACCCCTGCTGGTCTGCTCAACGACCATTGGGACAAGCGTGTTCATGTATGTGTCAACGGGATCGAACATAAGAAACCTGCCTGCTTTGCTATGGATCGGGACACTACCCGAAAATCTGTTACCTGAGTCTTAGTATCGCCACAGTGGGGCTGCAAGGGGTGCAGGAAACTTCATGCCCTGCAAATGCAAATAGATATTCAGCGGTGACTAAAGCGATACGCTCTTCAAAGTCGAAATCTGCGTCGAACTCTCACAAGTTCCCCTTTTCCCCTCACCTCATTTTGATTCATGCATATGAGAGTAAATGTTCATAACTAGCTGACTTGCGACCTTCTCCAGGCAGCAACACAAACAGGCGCCCAAAGTGTGGGCTGGTAAGGAAACAGAGGATGGCCCTTCCACAACTTTCACAGGAAACATCTCCGGAAAATTTCGACAAAATGGTTGAGAACGCAACGCATGCTGCAAATTTTCTCAAGGCCATCAGCCACGAAGGGCGTCTCATGATCCTGTGCCACCTGGTATCGGGAGAAAAGTCAGTAACAGAACTGGAAGAGCTGCTTTCGGCGCGGCAAGCCGCTGTTTCGCAACAACTGTCGCGGTTGCGACTTGAAGGGTTGGTGACGCCTCGCCGCGAAGGCAAGGCGATCTTTTATAGACTTGCCGATGAACGGCCACGCCGGATGTTAGAGGTTGTCTACGAACTCTTTTGCAACGAAGAATAAGAGCAATCCGCTGTCCCGGCTACTTACGACTTACTTTTGGAACAGTCTTGATAGCCGGCGGACATGGCCATTAGCAAACTATCATAGTGCGAAATTCCCGTGTCAAAACTCACGCCTACGGGATCCAATTCAAAGATCGTGGCCCCGGTTCCTTCGATCGCTGTCCGCACCAGCCTTTTGTCAAATTGCGGCTCGGAAAAGGCACAAACAATTCCTTCATGCTCAACCTTTTCACGCAAAGCCGCCAATCGCGCCGGCCCGGGAGAGGACGCATCGCCAAGACTGACTGCGCCGGATGACTCCAGCCCAAATCGCTTTTCGAAATACTGATAGGCATCATGAAACGTTATGAATGACAGCGTCTGCATATCTGTCAGATCTGTCATAATTTTTTCTTTCAGTTCAACCAGTTCCCGATCAGCGGTCGCCGCGTTCTGCTGATAAGCATCGGCGTTTTCAGGGTCCGCCTCTGAGAGCGTTGCGGCAATTACCTGAACCCAGATACGTGCATTTTCGGGATCCAGCCAGGCGTGGGGGTCAACCCCTTCGTGATCATGGCCATGGTCGTCTGCATGGCCCGCATGGTCGTCGTGATCGTCATGACCCGCATGATCGTCGTGATCCGCGTGATCGTCGTGGCCATCATGATCCGCACGGTCATCATGGTCATCATGGTCATCATGATCGGTCGCATCCCGGAATTCATAGAGAATTGTTCCATCCGCATCCAACAAAGAGACATGCAGCGCATCCGGCGACAGCGCGCCCAAGGGTTTAACCAGCCAAGGGGTCAGCTCTTCTCCAGTCCAGAATACGATCTCGGCGGATTGCAAAGACCGCGCCTCAGAAGGCCGCATCGCGTGATCATGCGGAGACGCGCCGGGTGGAATGATCAAGCTGGGCTCACCCACGCCGTCCATCACCCGGGCGACCAGCGAATGGACAGGCGCAATATCGACGGCCACGCTTGGCGCCTCGGCGATTGCCTGGCCCGCAAACGCAAGTGAGCACACATATAGTGTAGATCGGAACATTTTCCCTCCAAATTGATATGTTATTACATTCGTTGGGTGCTTGTTAATCCGGACGTTATTACATATCAAGTTCAAAATCATTGGAGCCCCGTCATGAGCACCGTTGGATTCAGACAACACGATCACGCCCACTGCGTTCACACTGCGCTGTCTCAGGCCGAAAACAAGTGCAGAACAAAGCGCCTGCAATTCACCACTGTCCGACGCCGTGTTCTTGAGATCCTGTTGGAAAAGCACCGGGCAATGGGCGCATATGACATTCTGGCTGTGCTAGCTGCAGAAGGGCTCGGGTCGCAACCTCCGGTCGCGTATCGTGCACTGGATTTCCTTGTGCAAAACGGGTTCGTGCATCGTATCGAGCAACTGAATGCCTATACAGCCTGCGCCCACCCGACCCATGACCATGTCCCCGCGTTTCTGATCTGCAGGTCCTGCAAAGCGGTGGCTGAAACGGAAACCGAGCTGACACAGGGCCGATTGGGCGCTGCGGCGAACACCTCGGGGTTTCAAATCGAACGAGTAGTGGTCGAGGCCGAGGGCCTATGTCCCGAATGTGTAGGGTCGGCGGCATGAATACCCCCGTTATTTCATTGAAAAACATGTCCATTCGGATCGACGGCCGCACGATCCTTGAACATGTGAATGCGGCAGTTTCCGAAGCAGAGATCGTGACCATTGTGGGGCCCAACGGATCTGGTAAGTCGACTCTTTTACGGGCGATCATTGGGGCCATTACCCCATCAGAAGGCCAGGTAAGCCGCGCACCCGGCCTGCGCATCGGTTATGTCCCGCAAAAACTGGCTTTGGACGCCGCTTTACCGATGACCGTGCAACGTTTCCTGGGCTTACCCAAACGGATCTCGGCCCGCAAAGCGCTGGATGCACTAGAACGAGCGGGCGTCCCGGATCTGCGCAACCGGCAAATGACCCAGCTTTCGGGCGGTCAATTTCAACGAGTTCTGCTGGCGCGCGCACTCCTTGATGATCCTCAGGTCTTGCTTTTGGATGAAGCGACGCAAGGCCTGGACCAACCGGGTGCAGCTGCCTTCTATCAACGCATTGAGCAGGTCAGACGCGACCTTGGTTGCGCGATCGTGATGGTCAGTCACGATCTGCACGTTGTCATGGCGGCCTCGGACCGGGTGCTGTGCCTGAACGGGCATATCTGTTGTGAAGGGTCACCTCATACCGTCGCAGACGCGCCCGAATACCGGGCTCTGTTTGGCAGCGGAACCAAGGGCATGATGGCCCTCTACCAACATCAACACAGCCATTTGCACGACCATGACCACCACCACGACCAGGAAACAACCAACTGATGTTAGACGATTTTATGGTCCGCGCCGCGCTGGCTGGTATCGGCGTTGCACTCGCGGCGGCCCCATTGGGGTGCTTTGTGGTATGGCGCCGGATGGCTTATCTGGGCGAGGCCACAGCGCACGCGGCTGTTCTGGGTGTGGCGCTGTCTCTGGCGTTTTCGCTTCCGATGCTACCGTCGATAGTGGCGGCTGCGCTTGCCATGGGGCTTACCGTCACGCTTTTACGCGGCAAGGGGCTGGCGATGGACACGCTGCTCGGCGTTATCGCGCATACCGCACTGGCCGCCGGGCTGGTCACTGTCGCCTTGCTGTCCGACGTCCGGCTGGATCTGAATGCTTTTCTGTTTGGTGACATCCTGGCCGTCACCAAGGGCGATCTGGCGACCATTTGGGGCGGCGGCGCATTGATCCTGGCGGTCATGATCTGGCGCTGGTCGGCCCTGCTTGTGGCCACCCTGAACCCGGACATGGCCTATGCCTCGGGCATTGACCCAAAGCGCGAGGAAATGTGGCTGACGCTGACCATGGCTCTGGCCGTTGCCGTGGCAATCAAAGTGGTAGGGGTTCTGTTGATTGCCGCCCTGCTCGTCATCCCGGCAGCCGGCGCGCGGTCTTTGGTGAAAACACCTGAAAATATGGCGTTCGGGGCCGCCATCATCGGATCAGCTGCCGCCCTTGTCGGGCTGTGCGGTGCGTATCTTGCCGACACTCCGGCCGGGCCGAGCATCGTCTGCGCCGCAGCTGTGATCTTTCTGGTAACCGCCGCCATCGGGCCGCTTTTTCGTAAAGAATAGATTGCCGGTTCAAAACTCTGGTTCACCATTAGCAAAACTGATACGAAAATCGGGATTTATACAAAAGGAGAGACCTATGATCCGAGCCGCACTTATTGGACTGGCCCTTTGCACACTCGCCGCATGTGAAACCGCTAAAGGCGCCGGTAAAGATATTGAAAAAGCAGGTGACGCAATTCAGGGCGCAGCCACCGAGGTTCAGGAAAACATCTGATTCTTTTCGGAATGTAGCGATCAAGATCGGGCGACATACAAGATATGGTTGCCCTCTGCACCCACACCCGCTATCCTTGCGGACACAGGTGCATAGACGCGGCATTGCATTTCTGACACGATCACGGGGTTCTTGCTTAAACGCAAGAACCCCGTTCCCCTTTTAGGGGGAATTAAATCGCTGCCTGTATGAATCCGGGGCCCGGAAAAAGGAAAAGGCGTCAGGTGCGCAGACGCGGTCTTTGCACGTGCCCAAAGGACACCCCTGACGCCTTACCGGTTCGACACGCCCGAGGGACGTCCCGATCCAGTTGCTTTGTCCCCCTAAGGGGCCACAGCCGCTGAACAGAGCCCGAGGGCCCCGCACAGCACGCATTAACCTTCTGAGAGCTTGATCACCTGTTTCAAACTTGACGCCCAAATCAGCGGATCACGCACCGGTAAGTCTTTGCAGTAGAAAAAAATCCTAAGATTTCCCTTTACCGCAGCGACCCCCTTGGCCTTTGCGTCCCACCCAGGATCCTAAGAACCTCTGCGGTAACCTGACTGTTACATCGCGGTCATAATCGGGCAAGAAAATAGCACTGCAGCATAAAAAATAGTCGGGGATAAACTGTTGATATCTCGCTGGAGAGTGATGTGGATAACTCTAGATTTTACGTTCTTGCGCAGAGTTGCGATTGGACAAGTGAAATTGCGTGCTTGGCCCGGGATTTTGGACTCTTTCTGCAGGCGCAAACGGGCTGCACGACCCTTCTGGGGGTTTTGGTGAGCGATTGCGCCGATCCGATCCCTGATATTTCGAATCAAACCCGCCTTGAACGGGTCGCTCTTTGGCCACGGCCTCCGAGGACCGAGGCATTTTCTGACCAATCAGGGCCACCTGCCCGCATTTTGCGCTGAAAGCCTGTTCTGAATTTGAGAAGCGCTCCGACCCGGTTGGGTTACCTACTAAGCGCTGCGGCAATTCGCAGCCAGTACCCCCTAAATTCCAACCGGACCAGAGACGCTTCAGTTCACCTGGAGACCAGAGACGAGCCCGGAACTCGTTCGATCGCGCAGGCTACGCAAATTCAAAATTACATACAGCCCAAGGATCTTGCGCCAGCCCACGCAGCCAACCTAAATGAAGGGGCATTTACCGCTTCGATAGTTGAATTTGCTGTCACTGGCTCACCTCCTGTGCTGGGCCTTTCGCTGGCCTTTTATACAGATTGGGTGGCTGAGGGCCGGTTGCAACTTACCTAAAGGAAGCTTCATGAAGGCTTTAAAAAAGCCTAACCAGATTGTCGCGCTTAGGCCCAGGCCAGCGCGGTGCCGATCACGACCAGGGAAATGCCAAACACTTCGCGATGCGAGAAGTTTTCGCCAAACAGAAAGAATGAGGCGATGGCGATCAGAACGACCTCGGCCCCCAGAATGCCAGTATAGATTATGCCCAACCGTTCGTCGCGCAGCGCGGCGAGTTCGAGCGTCGCCCCGGCCAGCAGGGTCGCGACGATCAGCAGGCCAAGCCCCAGGCCTGGGATTTTCCACCAGAACTTCATCGCGACCATGGCAACAGAATAGAGACCCGCTGACCCGAGGGCAATGAAGGGGATCATGGATGTGGACATCTGCGCCTCCTGCTAGGGTTCCGCAGGGTAAACTCTAGCAGGCCAGCCGGGATGCGGCTGTGAGGTTGGTCACAATGGGTCGAACAGGCCTTATCCCGCGATCTTTCGGGTCACCAGATACGAAACCGGAAACGCCGCAATAAAGCCAGCTCCGGCAGCGATCAGGATAGGGTATAGCGTCGTATACCCCATCGACAGAACCGCAATGACAGCGGACCCGGCAAAGGTGGAACCAAGGAAGATATGTACGATCAACATCAGGGGAAGCATGGGGGCCTCATATCAGGGACTCAGGTTCCGCTGATCCTAGGATCGAGCACGCCTGCGGTCTTTGATCTGGGTCAGGGTGAGCGGCGTCTTGGAATTCGTCCAGTGGAGTGAGAAAGCTCCCCGGAAAACATCCGGGGGATGGTTTCACTTTCGAACGGGCGGAGCCGTCAGGCCCGAACGGGCGGAGCCCTGCGGCGTCCCACGCAGCGCTACGGATGATCAACAGAAGTGAAGGCCGCGACCGACCCGAGGGGAGGCGCAAACGCGCCGCCCGTTTTGCCGGAGGCAAACCTCGGTTTGACGGGGGCGGGTCGGCGCGGCCCGGCGGTGTCGCCGGGCGCGTGGGTTGAATATTTCGCGTAATATCTTGAATCTATTCGAAGAAACCTGAATGATCATTGATCAAATTTGAACAACCCATGTCATGAAAGTCAAAATCCTGCATCCGGTAGTGTCCCGGACCGCGCCGAACCCAAGTTGCAATGTGCTTTCTAGCTATGTCGTCATTGTACTCAGAGACGCCCATATTCGTTCCAAAAAACTCACAATCAACCCCCTTCTCCGGCTTTAGGTAATCCATGTTCAGCCCGAGGAATGAGAACCCTAAAAAGAAAATCGAGTTAGCTTCAACCAAACGCTCGTGTACTCTTGCACGCACATCTTCATCGCCACCTTCCGTAAATACGCGGAGAGATGATGCAGCGTTCAAAATGTCCTGAACATGACTAAGCTGCCCGTAGCCGGATTTTGAGAGGCTGGGATGAAGCTCACCAAGAGAACCATACGGATGGAGAACTCTCAAGTTTTCATCGCAGAACTTTTGGGCCTCATCACCCGTAAGATCAAACGCAGTTTGAACAGCTAAGAAGAAGAAGCGATAAATTACTCTATCATAGTTAAAGGAAACAAATGTTGTTCTCTTTAGCTTGTCTGCCAAACCCTCAATACTTCCAACCGTGCACAGCGCGCTAAACAACGCCCCGAGCCACGTCTGAGAAGTTTTTGCGAAACTAAAGCGCTCGTATGTATTCTGGGGCTCAAAAAATAGCTTTGACTGTTGTTCTGCGGCGAGAAGCTCCCTAGCGATCAGTACTTTTCCGAGTTTGACACGGACTTGGTTAGACGCATGAACATGAAGGTAATTGTCGATTGAAGGAAACAACAGCACGCCATTCGAAACCTGCTGCAGTTCAAAATCAATATCTGCCTCTTTATGCTCGGCACCTATTCTCCAAACAGCCTCTCTAAGGTTATTGTCGCCGCCTACGAGCCTTGCACCTCTAGAAAAGTTGTCCGGCTTTGAACTCTTAGAGATTCGTTTTTTCAAGGTTTCGCCGACGGGAAGCCCGAATTCGTAACTCGCCCCAGCTCCAACAATAAATACAATTTGGGTGTCACTATCCATTTTAGAAGAGCGCTTTCTTTTTATCGTTTCATCCAAAATCCAAAATATAAAAATGCTACTCTGCGTGGGCACGCAGTTGGCTGCGCCAACCGCTTTCGCCCACCCGCCTTAAAAATGGCCAGCTTTTAGCTGTCCATTTTTAAGGCGCTAATAAACGCCTCCTGAGGGATATCGACCTTCCCGAACTGGCGCATCTTCTTCTTACCCGCCTTCTGCTTATCCAGCAGTTTGCGTTTCCGCGTGGCGTCGCCTCCGTAGCATTTGGCGGTCACGTCCTTGCGCAGCGCCGAGAGGGTCTCGCGGGCGATGACCTTGCCTCCGATGGCGGCCTGGATCGGGATTTTGAACATGTGGCGCGGGATCAGGTCCTTGAGCTTTTCGCACATCGCCCGGCCCCGCATCTCGGCCCGGTCACGGTGAACCATGGTCGACAGCGCGTCGACCGGCTCGTCATTCACCAGCACCGACATCTTGACCAGCGCGTCTTCGGTATAGCCGGTCATCTGATAGTCAAACGAGGCATAGCCTTTGGTCACCGATTTCAGGCGGTCGTAGAAGTCAAAGACGACCTCATTCAGCGGCAGGTCATAGACGACCATCGCGCGGCTGCCCGCATAGGTCAGGTCCATCTGGATGCCACGGCGGTCCTGGCACAGTTTCAGCACGTCGCCCAGGAATTCGTCCGGCACAAGGATGGTCGCCTTGATGCGCGGCTCTTCGATATGGTCGACCTTTGAGGGGTCGGGCATGTCGGCGGGGTTGTGCAGCTCGATCATTTCGCCGTCTTTCATGAAGACGTGATAGATCACCGAAGGCGCGGTGGTGATCAGCTCGATATCATACTCGCGCTCAATCCGGTCGCGAATGACCTCAAGGTGCAGCAGGCCAAGGAAGCCGCAACGGAAGCCAAAGCCCAGCGCGGCAGAGGTTTCCATTTCAAAGCTGAAGCTGGCGTCATTCAGCGCCAGTTTGTCGATCGCGTCGCGCAGGTCTTCGAATTCGGAACTGTCGACGGGGAAGAGGCCACAGAACACCACCGGCTGCGCGGGTTTAAAGCCGTCCAGCGCGATTTCTGCGCCATTGCGGTCATTGGTGATCGTGTCACCGACGCGGGTGTCGCGGACCTGTTTGATCGAGGCTGTGAGAAAGCCGATCTCACCGGGGCCGAGGCTGTCGACCATCTCCATCTCAGGCCGGAAAACGCCGACGCGGTCGACATGGTGCAGGGTGTTGTTCGACATGAACTTGACGCGCATGCCCTTTTTCAGGGTGCCGTCCATGATGCGGACAAGAACGATGACGCCGAGATAGGCGTCGTACCAGCTATCGACCAGCATCGCCTTGAGCGGTGCATCCAGATTACCCTTGGGGGCCGGCAGATGGGTGACGATGGCCTCCAACGTCTCATGGATGCCCTGCCCGGTCTTGGCGCTGACCTGAATCGCCTCAGACGCGTCGATGCCGATCACATCCTCGATCTGTTCGGCCACGCGGTCGCAATCGGACGCAGGCAGGTCGATCTTGTTCAACACCGGCACGATGTCATGATCGGCGTCGATGGCTTGATACACGTTGGCCAGCGTCTGCGCCTCGACCCCTTGGGTCGAGTCCACAACCAGCAGCGAGCCTTCGACCGCGCGCATCGACCGGCTGACCTCATAGGCAAAGTCCACGTGGCCGGGGGTGTCGATCAGGTTCAGCACGTACTGCTCGCCATTGTCAGCGGTATAGTCGATGCGGACCGTGTTGGCCTTGATGGTGATGCCGCGCTCGCGCTCGATATCCATGCTGTCGAGCAGCTGTTCCTTCATGTCACGATCCTTGACCGTACCGGTCTCTTGGATGAGCCGGTCAGCAAGGGTGGATTTGCCATGGTCGATATGCGCGACGATGGAGAAATTGCGGATGTGAGCGAGGTCTGTCATGGGTTGGGGATATGCGTCGGAAATGGGCTGCGGTCAAGGTAGGACGAGACCCGACGAAACCCTTTAGTTGCTAGGCTTCGATCCGATCAGACCAGCCCATTTCTAACCAGTTCAGCATTCATCCAATGCGTCTCACTTTGCACATGACCTTCACGTACGTACTTCGCGAGATGAGTGGGCATGTTTTCTTCCTCGAATGCTGCTGTTGTGCGAACGACAAACCCCTCTTGTGTGTCTAGATCTAGGGCTGCAATTACATCAGCGACGACCTGAGCTGAGAGCCGTCCCCGATACAGTTCGGAAACAGGGCTGATTCCAAGTTTTGTAAAGCGTGACAGCGTCGCATCCCATGGCTGAACGACGCCAGCTTTGATCCACGCGAATCCCAAAAAATAAGTCGGCAATTCCAAATACGCGATGGAATGACGTGCGAATAGATATTCGCCAACAATGCGCTCATCCTAAGTAAGTTGCGGTGCGATACCAGCTGCGAAAGCCTTCACCCAGTCTCGCGACGGGTGATATCTTGCGTCGATGCTGCGAGGGTGGCAGCCTTGGCTGTGAATTGTCGTATTCTCGCCGTCCATCTTTTCGGTAAAGACGACTTCGTCCGCTGATGCCAACTCATCAACACTCGACATGATCTTGTCATCGCTTGTAGCACCGGGAGATTGCGGCAAGTGGAATGTACGCCCGTATTTCTTTAGCATTTTGGTCTCACGATATAGTTCTAAGCGAAGTCAGGCCAGAAAACGCGACATCAATTATGTGCGCAATCACTTTTTCGCAGCACATGATTGATCCGAAATCCACTTTGATTCATACTCCGCCACAGACCAAGAGGGGCATCAGACCCGTCCGGGCAGGCAAAAACGAGGCAAGAGCATGAAACAGTTCCTCCTAATCGCATTTTGTGCGGCATCGCTGACGGCGATGGCTCCGGCACCCAGCGAGGCTGCGCAGATCAAACGGGCGTGTCTGGCGTCTGATCGGTCGGCGGCGACGCGGGCGCGGTGCAGCTGCATTCAGCGCGTCGCGGATCAGGCGTTGACGCGTGGTGATCAGAAGACCGTCGCCAAGTGGTTCACCGACCCCCATCAGGCGCAGGAGTTGAAGATGTCGCAGACTTCGCGCGATGATGCGCTGTGGGATCGGTATAAGAACTTTGGCCAGATGGCGCAGGCAATCTGCAACTAAGCCGGTCACGCTGCTTGACCTGATGCGCACTGCACCTCAGATATGGCGCAGCGAAAGGTGTATCAGATGGTAATGAAAGGGCTGACCCTGCGGGGCCTTGAGGTGTTCGAGGCTTTGGCGCGGACAGGATCGGTGGCACAGGCCGCCGAGATCACGGGGCTCAGCCAGCCGTCGGTTTCTCAGCAGTTGCGCAATCTGGAAAAGGCATTGGGCACTGATCTGGTCGATCACGGGCGACGACCAATGCGTTTAACGCAAGCCGGCCGCAGCTTTCTGGCGCGGGCCGAGGTCGTGCTGGCCGAACTGCAAATGGCCCAAAGCGAACTGACCGTGATGGATCTGGGGCATCTGACCACCCTCTCCATCGGTTTGATAGACGATTTCGACAACGATCTGACCCCGCGGCTGGCGACTTTGCTGGCCGACAGCCTGACCCGGTCGAAATTCAAACTGATCACGTTGCCCAGCCTAAACCTGTTCGCCGAGCTAGAGGCGCAGAGGCTGCATATGGCTGTATCCGCGCATTCCGGAGAGGTCCTGAAGGGTGTGATTGAATACCCTCTGGTTCAGGACCCTTTCATTCTGGTGACCCCAAAGGGTGTGGGGAATTCAATACAGGACCTGCCCTTTCTGCGATACGCCCGAGATCAGCTGATCAGCCGCCAGATCGAGGCGCATCTGGCGCGCCAGCAAATGGAGTTCGAGGAACGGTTTGAAATCGGCTCGCACCAGGCGCTGATGGCAATGGTCGCACAGGGGCTTGGCTGGGCGATCACAACACCACTGGGATATATGCGTGCGACCCGGTTTCATGACGGGATGGAGGCGCATCCGGTCCCGTTCGGTGACTTCGCCCGCACAATTTCGCTGTTCACCCGCTCTGACTGGTCGGACCAAGTACCCAAAGAGGTTGCAGACATGATCCGACGGCTGATGCGGACCCAGATTGTTGATCCGGCAGTCGCGCAGGTGCCGTGGCTGGGCGGGCAGTTGAAGGTGATGAGTTAGTGTAGGGCACCGCAGATATTGGAAGCATAATTACCAACGCGCCGTGTGTTTCTGCCACCATCTTCATACAGAACTGAACTAGGGTTAGCTTTGCGAACCGAAGCAACCGCTCGACGAATCTCTGCTACAGCAATCGCAAACCTGTGATAGCAAATTGGAATGGCAACGATATCAACACAGACGAGACCAACTATTCCCTATCCGCTTGCGGTTGCGGGCGTTCTTTTCGCCTCAATTTGTTTCGGGTTGGTTCCCTTTTTTAGCCGAGGGCTGACCGAGCAAGGCGTCGCGCCTTATGCCGTCGCGTTCTATCGCTACATCGTTACGGCAATTCTGCTGCTGCCTGTTCTTATTATACACCGAAACGCTTGGCGCGAGATTGCTTGGGGGCTTTCGGCAGGCGCTGTAATGGGCCTTGGATGGATTGGATATGTGACGGCGCTGGAGACATTACCCGCATCGACTGTGGGCGTTCTCTATATGACCTATCCGGTTTTCACGCTGATCATTGCCTGGGCTTTGTTCGCCGATACTCCCACAAGGCGCGCATTGTTCGCCTCGGGCCTCATTACGTTGGCGGCACTCATTGCAGGATCGCCCGCATCCGTTCCTATACAGCACATACCAACGCTTCTGATGTCGCTAGCAGCCCCAATCGGGTTCGGCTTCGGAATATGTGTCTTGGTTCACAGGTTGTCCCGCATCGCACCGCTTGCGCGCATTGCTTCGGTTTCCTTGGGATCGGTTCTCGGGCTGTTGCCGCTGATGTTGAACGCCGATGTTGCCAAGTTGCTCCCGCAGGGGCATTCCGACTGGATTTTGATCGTCGGAATTGGCCTGGTCACAGCGCTTGTGCCACAGCTCATTTATACGATCTGCTCGCCGTTGATCGGCGCTTCTCAAACTGCGGTCGTCGGCAGCATTGAATTGCCGACGATGTTTGCTGTGGGCTTTCTTGCCTTTGGCGAAGCAATCACAACACCACAGGCCGTAGCCTGCGCTTTGGTTTTGGGTGCGATTGCAATCACCAGAAGCCGGACGACACGCACCTTATCCACTGTGATTGCGAAAGAACCAAACAGGTGAGCTTGGCCCCGATGCAGGCGTCGATTGATTTTACACCTGAATGTCGAAGACATCAAAGCATCTACAACTAAGCCCTCAGATGTGCGTCAAGACCTGCGACGGCCTTTTCGATCAAATCCAGCGTGCCCTCGAAATCACGGGTGTAATACGGATCGGGCACATGATCCGCGCCTGTCTCAGTAGCGAAATCAGTCAGCAAGCGAACCGGAGTTTTGTTGCCACGGGGACGCAAGTTTTCGATATTGGTAAGGTTCTCTGCATCCATTCCGATGATCAGATCAAAGCGGTCAAAATCTTCGGCCACGAATTTGCGCGCGCGCAGATCGCTGATGTCGATACTACGGGCATGAGCAGCCTGCTGCATTGGGCCATAAGGCGGGTCTCCGATGTGCCAGCCAGAGGTTCCGGCGCTGTCGGTGGCATGATGCGGCGCACGGGCGCGAAAGGCACCTTCGGCGGCCGGAGACCGGCAGATATTGCCCAAACAGACGAAAAGGATACGGTGTGTCATACAACCGGGTGTAACGCGTGAGGCGGAAATGGAAAAGATCGTCATTCTGACCGGTGCCGGGATTTCCGCCGAAAGCGGGCTGGGCACATTCCGCGACGAAGGAGGTCTGTGGGCGCAGCACAGGATCGAGGATGTCGCCACGCCCGATGGCTTTGCCCGCAATCCGGCGGTGGTGCAAAAGTTCTACAACGCGCGCCGTGTGCAGGCTGCACAGGCGCAACCCAATCCGGCCCATACCGCGCTGACCCATCTGCAACGCAACTGGCCCGGCGAGGTTATCATCGTGACCCAGAATGTCGACGGCCTCCACGAAGCCGCAGGATCCGAGAATGTGATCCATATGCACGGCACCCTCGCTGGGGCCTTATGCACCACCTGCGATCACCGCTGGGTCGCCCCGCCCGAGATGTCGGTGGGTGAACCCTGCCCCGCCTGCGGTGGCCCAACCGCCCGACCCGATGTTGTATGGTTCGGTGAGATGCCCTATTTTATGGACCTGATCTACGATCACCTGGCCAATGCTGCAATCTTCGCTTCAATCGGCACCTCGGGTCAGGTCTACCCCGCCGCAGCATTTGTGCACGAGGCGACAATGTCAGGCGCACGAACCGTCGAGTTGAACCTGGATCCGTCATCCGGCGCCTCGAGTTTCGATCAGGTGATACTTGGCCCTGCATCCGAAACCGTGCCACGCTGGGTTCAAAAGCTGCTGCGCGAATCTTAGCCCGCCAGACCGGCACCAAAATTATTGATACGACAATCGAAATAAGAGGCTCCCATGACCGACCCCCACCACACGCGCGAAGAAATCCTGGACGATTCCAGTATGGAGGGCCGCGATACATTTGGCGACCAACTGGCAAATCTGTGGTGGACCTTCCTGTTGCGCGGATGTCTGGCCGGAGCATTGGGGATCGCCGCGCTGTTTTGGCCAACGGGCAGTATCTCTTTGCTGTTGCGACTGGTCGGCCTGCTTTTGGTTCTAGATGGCGGCCTGACCCTACTGGGCTTTGGACGGCGCGGATTGATCGGCGGCGTCGGCATCGGGGCACTGTTGATCGGACTTGTCCTGTTGATCTGGCCCGAGGGTGTTGCGCGGCTGACGTTTTTCCTGCTGGGTGCTTGGGCGCTGATCGTCGGCATCGGTTCGTTGCTGGCATGGCGGCAGATACCCAGCAACAACCCGGATGCCGTGACGGTGCGAAACTCGGGGATCATTGCGCTGATCATTGGGTTGGTGCTGTTGTTCTGGCCCGGCAGTGGCATGGTCGCACTGGGGTGGGCCATTGCCTTTTCCGCTCTGGCTTTCGCCGCCGTGATGTTCTTTCTGGCAGTGCGCTTCAAACGGGCGCATGACCGCGTTTCGATGCGGGTTGTTAACCGTTGAAGCGATAGGCAAACAGGCCGGGCAAAGCCCGGCCTGACGCGTGGATGACGGCCGCATAGCGGCTTGAAGGTTGACGTGACCTTAGTTCGAGTGGGCGCCCATGTCTTTTCGTTCCAGATCAACCGGCACGTCGATCTCAACCTCACCGGCTTTTTCAAAAACCAGCGTCACAGGCACAGTTGCACCATGTTCAAACGGAGCAACCAATCCCATGAACATCACGTGATCGCCCCCACGCTTGAGCGCATGCGCACCACCGGCAGGGATGACGAACCCCTCTTCGACATGGGTCATCTGCGCCACGCCGTTGGCATCGATCAGATGCGTGTGCAGCTCAACCCGTGCAGCCGCCTCCGATTCCGCACGAACAAGACGGTCATCCGCCTCGCCCGTGTTCTGAATCACCATAAAGGCCGCGCCCGCTTTCGCCGTTTTGCCGGCGGAGCGCGCATAGGCATCTTCTAGTGTGATGGTTTCCTGCGCCATTGCAGTGGTGGCAAATGCGGCCGCAGCCAGGGTTGCCAAAAGTTTGGAAGTGAGGGACATTGCGCCTCTCCTATGTCAAGTGTCTGAAAAAGTTAAATTTAATCAGGCTCTTGCAGGTGGCGCGCGGGCGGGCTGAAACGGAACGGGCGCTGCTATTAGGCTCCTGTCGCCGCGCTCTAAAGATGGCCCGGCATAACATGGTGCATCGGGCAGCACATGTGAAACGACAGCGATAGCACCCAGCAACGTCAGCGCATAGTCGGGGCAGAAATGCGGGGGCTTCGCCGGTTGCCCCTCGGCATCCATATAGATCACAACAGGACCAACACCAGTACACAGCACCATCTGCCCGACTGCGGTATCAACGCCACGCGAAGCAGCCACCCCCTGACCAGTCAGAATGACCAGCAGCGACAGGGCAAATGATAGAAATCTGTTCCGAAAGTGTTTCATCCTGCCTTCGGTATATGCCCGAGACAAAAAGGGCTTCAAGCACAATCGAATGCGCAAGAAGCCCTCGGGTCATTTTTGGTCAGTACGAGCTCAGTTGTCCATTCCGGGACGTTTGACAGACCCTTTTGTCAGGCTGGTATGCAACCTGTTCACCTGACGCTGCATCCGCACACATGTCCCAAATGTCTTGCCAAAAAAGGCCGCCAACAGGGAGAGGGAATCAAAGGATTTGAAAGACATGAGATCGAACTCCGCCAATAGAATATGAACAAACATATTCAAACATCAGAACACTGTATGTGAACAAGATCACGCTCTGACGGCGAAATCGTCTAAACTCAATCAGGCAAAAGAAAAGACCCTGCACCGTTCGGGTACAGGGTCGAAATCTTTGATGAAAAAGAACGTTTAGACCGCAGCTTGAGCCTTGGCGATTTCTTTTTTCACTTTCAGTGCGTTGGTGGACAGCTCGTCATCCTTGGCTTTGGCCAGGAACGCATCCAGACCACCACGGTGGTCAACTGAACGCAGGGCAGCGGCCGAGATACGCAGCTTGACGCCACGACCCAGGGTTTCCGACTGCAGGGTTACGTCGTTCAGGTTGGGCAGAAAACGACGACGAGTTCTGTTTTTGGCGTGGCTGACATTGTTGCCAGTCATCGGGCCTTTTCCGGTCAGTTCGCAACGGCGCGACATGGTTTCTTCCTTTGTATCTGCGGGCTGGGTACAGGACCCGTGGCCAAATCACAAGGGGCGCAACCCGAAGTCGCGCCCGAAAACTGGTTGGATGCGTTTAGTGGGAATCACAGGAAGGGTCAAGACGGGCCGTGCGAAATCTTTGCACCCATCTTAAACTCTATAAGACCTAGGCGCCATTGCGTTGAAGCAAGGGTTTGTTGTTCTTCAAATGCCGCTGGATCAGGTGGGACTGTTGGCGTCCACATGGTATGAACCGGGCCGGGTTTTCACCATGATTTTCGATCAGTTCCGGAAAGATTTCGAAAATTTCTTGCCGCGCCTCCGATCCGAGGGATTTCAGGGCCTCGACTCCGGTGAACAGGCTTTCGGTTGGGGCATCTTCGGCAAAGATGACATGATGGCGATCAAATAGCAGGTGAAAATACTCAACCGATTGCACGGCCTCATCGATATAGATTCCCGGCAGTGCGGTCAGTTTGATCGCCGGAATCAGAACTTCGGTGGTGCCGAACATGCGTTCCGCGATTCTGGACTGCACCAGCATCCTGTGCTGGCGTGAGACCAGAAGATTGCGATGCGGCAAACCCTCGCCCAGCGCACCTGCAAGGATTCGTACCGGCAAGAGCCTGGGATTTACCAGCAAGGCGGCGCGGTCAAACTGTCGACGACCGATCCAGCGTATAGGCTGAGGGTCGCACCCCATGGTCGGGACCATGTCCCCGATCCGCAGCGCTTGGATTGCTTTCATGCCGTCCTGCGTCAGGATGTGCGTGTCACGGGTAAAACAAGGAACGCCACTTCCGTTCTCAAAGGCAGAATATGTGACCGTGATACCGGATGGTAGGGTGAATGTCCCGCTGGACAGGGTATAGCCTACGCCATCTACGACGTTAATGACGCCAAAATTGGTATCGGTGATGACGGTACCCACAGGCAAGTTCAACGTGTCGGTCCCGCCACCACCCCGCAAATCGCCACTAACGCTGGTGCTGGTGAAATTCAGGGTATCGTTGCCGCTCCCCAGCCGGATGTTTCCAACACTCGAGCC
Source organism: Ruegeria sp. YTSA108 (assembly GCF_059610185.1). Lineage (NCBI taxonomy): Bacteria > Pseudomonadati > Pseudomonadota > Alphaproteobacteria > Rhodobacterales > Roseobacteraceae > Ruegeria > Ruegeria sp. YTSA108. Next base: position 57,767 of record NZ_JBXWND010000012.1, read on the forward strand.
ACTGATATCGACAGTGTCGTCATCCGACCCGCTGGCAATCCTGCCACCAATGGTGCTGCTGGTGACGGTGATCGTGTCGGAGCCGGCATTGCCGATGACATTCCCGGTAATCGTGCTGTTATTGATGTCGACGTCGTCGTCGCCACCCAGGCCGCGGATATTATCAATCGGAGTTCCAGCCGGTGAACCGTTCAGGGTCCCCGTGTCATTGTTAACGTCGATATCGTCGTTGCCGTTGGTCCCAGTAATATCGGGCATAGCTGACGGTTCCCGCATATCCGGCCTGGCGACAGATGCGCGGCCTTAACCTGAGTTTGCATCAAGTTTGGGTCAACTTGCAACCTATGGGCGATAACCCACCGATCCGAAATCAGAAAGAGAATGAGATCAAAGGCTTGAATAAGGACTTAGCCAGCGACTAAAGCAGACAACATATGTTCCGCCGCAACCGACGGACTGAGCTGACCAGTGCTGACCTGCGAGCCCAGACGCTCCATTTCCGAGCGCGCTTGTGGAGTCGCCAGACGCGCCAGAAGGGCAGACCGAACCTCTTGTTCGAACCAATATTGTGCTTGCGTGGCGCGGTTGACCTCCCAGTGGCCATTTTCACGGCGCCATTTGCTGAGGGACTGCATCTCCTCCCAGGCTTGAGCCAGCCCATGTTCCTCGACCGCTGAGACAGTCATCGCCTTGGGAAACCCTTCCGGGTCCTGGGGTCGTTTACGCAACAGACGCAGCGCCCCGGAATAGTCGGCGCAGGTGCGAGTGGCGGCAGATTTCAGGTCACCATCCGCCTTGTTGACCAAGATCATGTCGGCCATTTCCATGATACCGCGCTTGACGCCTTGCAGTTCGTCACCGCCCGCCGGGGCAAGCAACAGCATAAACAGATCCGACAACTCGGAGACAACCGTCTCGGATTGCCCGACACCAACCGTTTCGATCAAAACAACATCGAACCCTGCGGCCTCACATAAAGCGATGGCCTCACGTGTGCGGCGGGCAACACCGCCCAGGTGCGACTGGCTGGGTGATGGACGGATAAAGGCGTTTTTCTCGCGGCTCAGGCGTTCCATCCGGGTCTTGTCCCCCAGAATGGACCCGCCCGACCGAGTCGAGCTGGGATCAACCGCAAGAACCGCAACGCGCAGCCCCTGCCCTGTCAGCATCATACCAAAGCTTTCGATGAACGTGGACTTGCCGACGCCGGGCGTTCCTGACAATCCGATCCGCAGGGCCTGGCGGCCTTCTTTGGTCAATCTGGTCAGCAGTTCCGTCGCCTGCGCACGATGATCGGCGCGACCGCTTTCCACCAGCGTGATGCCACGGGCCAGCGCGCGCCGGTCTCCGTTCAAAATCCTGTCACTCAGGCTGTCCAGTTCCATTTCGCCCCCAATCAGTTGCGGCAGTTCTAGTTGCCGTCCCAATGAGGGGTTTGTCCAGACCAGAGCGCACAAGAATTTACCTCTGGGATATACGCTTTCCGGGCATAAGAGACGGAACTGGACCTTGTCGTACCGTTGGCGGATAAAGCCCGCATGATACGCCTGCCCATCGACGACGCCATTCCTGACCTTCTTGCCGCCCTAAAGGCTTCGGGCCGCGCAGTGCTGCAGGCACCTCCGGGCGCGGGGAAAACAACACGAGTGCCGCTGGCGATACTCGAGGCGGGGCTATGCGATGGCAAGATCGTGATGCTGGAACCACGCCGCCTGGCGGCCCGGGCTGCTGCTGAGCGCATGGCCGATACGCTGGGACAGCGCGTGGGCGACACAGTTGGTTATCGCGTGCGAGGCGAGGCGAAGGTATCGAAATCGACCCGGATCGAGGTCGTCACCGAAGGTATCCTGACCCGGATGCTGCAAGTCAAACCCGATCTGCCCGGCATTGGTGCGGTGATTTTCGATGAATTCCATGAACGTTCCCTGAACGCGGATCTCGGCCTGGCTTTGTGCCTTGAGGTCGCCGGGGCATTGCGGGACGATCTGATCCTGCTGGCAATGTCGGCAACGCTAGACGCTGAGCCTGTGGGACGGTTGATGGAGGCCCCCGTTGTGACGTCCCAAGGGCGCAGCTACCCGGTCGAAACACGTTGGCTGGACCGACCGCTAGGACAACAGGCGCGAAAGCTGGACGCATTGGTCGATCTTGTGGTTCAGGCCGAGCGCGAAACAGAAGGTGGGATGTTGGTGTTCCTGCCCGGAGAAGGCGAAATCCGCCGGGCAGAGGCCGCCTTGGCTGGCCGGTTATCCAGCAAAGCTACGGTGCGACCACTATTCGGCGCGATGCCTTTTGCTGCCCAGCGCCAAGCGATTGCACCGGTCGAAACCGGTCGCAAAGTGGTTTTGGCTACGTCCATTGCCGAAACCTCGTTGACCATTCCAGACATTCGCGTGGTCTTGGACATGGGACAGGCTCGGCGGGCGCGTTTCGATCCGGGTTCGGGTATGTCCAGACTAGTGACCGAGCGGGTGACGCGCGCCGAGGCAACGCAGCGCGCTGGCCGCGCTGGTCGTGTCGCCGAAGGCAAGTGCTATCGCTTATGGTCGAAGGGCGAAGAAGGCGCGCTGGCCGCCTATCCCCCGGCCGAGATCGAGGCAACCGACCTGACCGGGCTGGCGCTGGAACTGGCACTTTGGGGGGCGGACCCCGAAGAACTGTCTTTCCTGACCCCTCCACCAGAGGGCACGATGGCAGAGGCCCGCACGTTGCTGACAATGCTGGGCGCGCTGGATGGAAAGGGGCGGATCACCGACCACGGGCGGTCACTGGCTGCGTTACCTCTGCACCCGCGACTGGGGCATATGCTGGAACAGGCAGGCCCCGGCGCTGCGCCCTTGGCCGCCCTGATGGCCGAACGCGACCCTCTGCGCGGTGCGCCGGTGGATATGCTGCTCCGGCTCGAAGCCATACGGGATGTGCGCGCCTTTCAGTGTAACCGTGTCTGGCAGGTCAACATTGGTGCGTTGGAACGGATAACGACCGAGGCCAAGCGACTGCGATCCAAAGGCACCCCATCCGACTTCAGCCCAGCGGCAACAGCCGCACTCGCCTATCCCGATCGCATTGGACAACGGCGCAAAGGGGATGAGCCGCGTTATGTGTTGTCAGGAGGGAAGGGTGTTGTGCTGGATGGCAGCGATACGCTGGCCACCGCGCCTTATCTGGTTGTGACCGATACCGATGGCAACCCCCGCGAAGCAAAGGTGCGCATGGCCGCACAGATCTCGGAAAAGGAAATTCGTGACCTGTTCGAGGATCAGATCACCTGGATCGAGGTCTGCGACTGGTCAAAACGTGACCGCCGTGTCGTTGCGCGCAAACAAGAACGGCTCGGCGCAATCACGTTGAGTGATCGTGTTTGGAAAGAGGTTCCGGACGAAGCAGTTGCATTGGCGATGCTGGATGGCGTCCGTGATCTTGGCCTGCGACTGAACGGGGCCGCTGCGCGATTGGCGGCACGGGTGGAACTGGTCCGGACCGAAGGCGCAGAGCTGCCTGATTTCTCGATCGAGGGGTTGACCGACACGCTGCAAGACTGGCTGTTGCCGATGCTTTCCGGCGTCCGCAATGCTGAAGACTGGAAACGTTTCGACCTTTTGCCAGCGTTGCGCGCCCGACTGGACTGGGCCCAGACGCAGGAACTGGACCGGCGCGCTCCAGGGTCGTTTGAAACTCCTCTCGGGCGAAAGGTGCCGATAGATTATGGCGGTGCAGTACCGGAAATCTCGGTGCGGCTGCAGGAACTGTTTGGCGTCACGCGCCATCCGGTCATTGGCGGTGAGGCCCTCAAGATCACGCTTCTTTCACCGGCCCAACGACCCATCCAGATCACGCGCGACTTGCCCGGTTTCTGGGCTGGGTCATACGCGGATGTGCGCAAAGATATGCGCGCGCAATATCCCAGACACCCTTGGCCCGAAGATCCGACCAAGGCCGACCCCACCTTGCGCGCAAAACGTCGTAATTAGGCGGCCGTCGGGAATTTTCGTCGAGAATTCTTGGCATGAAGATGCGGAAAGCATGGTGATTCCGGGCGTTCATTGAAGATTATCTGTTTCATTGCTATGTGGGCTGCTCAGGTAAAACCCGGGTTCGAGAACGACAAACATGACAAAATGGCTGCGAAATATTTGGGAAGAGGTCGCCCGGCCTCTGTTCCTGCGCCCCCATCGGGTGCAGTTTGGCGCCTTGTGCACCCGCGAAACACAGGACGGGCTGCAGGTTCTTTTGATCACCAGCCGGGACACCGGACGCTGGATCATCCCCAAAGGTTGGCCGATTGATGGCCTGGATGGCGCCGAGGCTGCCCGGCAAGAGGCCTGGGAAGAAGCCGGCGTGCGCGCCCAATCCCTATCCAATGACCCTGTTGGGCAATATACTTATGACAAGATCCTGAAAGACGGGGCCAGCCAGACTGTGGTGACCAATGTCTATCGGATCGAAGTGCAGGAACTGGCCAATATCTACCCCGAGGCCGAGGAAAGGACCCGCGAGTGGGTTTCGCCCGTGATAGCGGCCGAACGTGTTCAGGAACCCGAACTGCGCGCTTTGCTGCTGCAGCTGTGACTCCTCCACAAAAAGTGATGACGCCACGGTTGCTCGTCTGAGCGAAACCGTATAGCCGCGGGTGTTCTTTTGGAAACCGCCCGCAATAGCCTGATGTCGAACCCAAGCTCCAAACTCCGTTGGCAATCGCTGGACAGCGATCTGGCGCGCATCTCGCGCGTTGAGTATGCCAATGCCCATGTGGCACGCTCCATGCTGGCGCCGGGTATCGCCTTCGCCTTTATTGCGCTGGCCGGGCTGACGGCCGCAGTGGTTTTTGGGCGGGCTGATGGCGGGTTGATCGTTGTCGCGGCAGCGGGTTTTGGGGCCTATATGGCCATCAATATCGGCGCAAATGACGTTGCCAATAACATGGGCCCCGCTGTCGGGGCCAACGCGCTGACCATGACCGGCGCAATCGTCATCGCCGCCATCGCAGAAAGCGCGGGGGCCTTGCTGGCAGGTGGGGATGTCGTGTCGACGATTTCGAAAGGGATTATAGACCCGGCATCGGTTCACGATAGCACCGTCTTTATCTGGGCGATGATGGCGGCCCTGATTTCTTCGGCCATGTGGGTCAACTTGGCCACCTGGGTCGGCGCGCCGGTGTCGACCACACACTCTGTCGTGGGGGGCGTCATGGGTGCGGGCGTCGCAGCAGCTGGCCTAAGCGCGGTCAGTTGGACAACGATGAGCGCCATTGCCGCCAGTTGGATCATCTCTCCTGTGTTAGGTGGAACTATTGCCGCTGGCTTTCTGGCTTTGATCAATGCCAAAATTCAGTATCAGGACGACAAGATCGCCGCTGCCCGCCGTTGGGTGCCGATACTCGTTGCTGTCATGGCTGGTGCCTTTACCACCTATTTGGCCGTCAAAGGCCTGAACAAGCTGGTCAAAGTTGAGCTTGAAGTCGCTTTGCTGTTCGGTCTGGCCACCGGATTTCTGACATGGCTGGTGACAGTCCCTTGGGTGCATCGCAGATCAGAAGGACTAGAAAACAGAACGAAGTCTCTGAAAACGCTGTTTGGGCTACCACTTATTATTTCAGCAACATTTCTTAGCTTTGCCCACGGCGCCAATGACGTGGCAAATGCGGTTGGTCCGTTGGCGGCAATCGTGCATACGGCGCAGTTCGGGGATTTCGCTGCACAAGTCGCAATTCCAACCTGGGTGATGGTGATCGGAGCGCTGGGAATTTCCTTTGGGCTGTTCCTGTTTGGCCCAAAATTGATCAGGATGGTCGGCAGTCAGATCACCAAGCTCAACCCAATGCGCGCATTCTGTGTCGCCCTTTCTGCGGCGATCACTGTGATCCTGGCCAGCTGGCTGGGCCTGCCCGTCAGTTCCACCCATATCGCAGTGGGAGCGGTCTTCGGAGTGGGCTTCTATCGCGAATGGCATGCCGAGCGGCGCAGAAAGAACGCGAACCACCAACGCCTGCCCGAACGGCGCCAGGCACAGGAAGAGAAAAAACGCCGGAAACTCGTCCGTCGCTCGCATTTCATGACGATCGTGGCTGCCTGGATCATAACGGTCCCCGCTACCGCAGTGTTATCAGCCGCTATCTTCTGGACACTGACGGCTTTTCTCTAGCCCATCAGATTCGGATTTGCTCGGGAGTAAGCGGGGATTTTGGGTTCTGTGCAATCTTTTCGCGAACCTGCGCGCAGATTGGGGTCGCAATGCCGTGCCGCTCGCCCAAACGGATGATCTCGCCTTGCAGACTGTCGATTTCCGTTGGGCGCCCTGCCATCAAGTCATAGGCCATAGAGGTGCGCGCCGAGGAGTCAATGGTCAGCATCCGGGAGGCAACCCGCGAAAACAAGGGCGTCGGCAGGCGCAGGATATACGGTGTCATCCATGCGGGCAGCGGCGTCATTGACACAATCGGTTGGCCGGCGGAGTGCAGCACGGTCAGAGCCTCGGACACCTGATCTGCCATCAGTTGGCGCCAGTTGCGGTCCAGCAACTGCTGTTTCAACGTCAACCCGGACAGCGCATTCAGCGCGTTATTGAGATTGATCACCAGCTTGCCCCATTGGACGGCTTCGATCTGGTCACTCTCTGACACCGGTAGGTCGGGACCAGTCAGCTTTGCGCCCAAATCGCCGAGGCCGGATTGGATAACGATTTCACCAGAAGTCGCGCGATGAAATCCGCCAGTATCTGTCGGGACGACGTTGAAGGGCACCATACCGGCGCGGACATCGTGGTGCGGAAGCATCGTACGTAAGGTGCCTGCGTTTTCCAGTCCATTTTGCCAGGAGAGGATCACAGCGTCTGGAGCGTGTTTCCCGATATCCTTCGCCATCTCTTCCGTCGCGCCGGTCTTTACCGTGACAATGACTATTTCAGCATCACTCAGTTCCGCCGGATCTTCGGTCAGGGACAGGTTGGTCACATGACACCGCAGGCCTGAAAAATCTGTGACCATCAGCCCCTTATCCCGGATCGGGTCGAGGATTCGTGCCCGCCCCAACAGGGTGACATCGTGACCGGATCGGGCCAGCAAAGCCCCGCAGTAACATCCAATGCTGCCCGCCCCCGCGATTGCGATCCTCATGACGCCCCTCCCCTTCGGTCAAAGATTGCCGCGATCCGCCTGTCAGACAAGGCCAACTGACGCGAGGTCAGCGCGCGCGCCTCGGACGGGTGCGTTCAAGGTCTTCTGAAATCGGGATGAAGTCTTGATCGTCCCCCGGAGGCAGTTGAAAAGCCCCTTTGGCCCAGTCCGCCGTTTTCCATTCGCGGGTGGCTGCTTCTATCTTTTCCTTTGAGGACGACACGAAGTTCCACCAGATATAACGATCCTCGTTCAACGTCGCACCTCCAAGCAACATTAGCCGCGCACCCTGCGGCCCTGCCTGAACGGAAAGGCGATCCCTTGGCCGAAACACCATCATACGACCTTGGGTGAACTGATCGCCGGCGATCTCAACCGTTCCTTCCGTCACATAAACACCGCGGTCTTCTTGATCATCAGGCAAAGGAAAAGAGGCCCCGGGGGCAAGCTGCACGTCCAGATAGAAGGTTTCAGACAGTGTCGTGACCGGGCTGCTTTCACCATAAGCCGAGCCAAGGATGAGACGAGCGCTGATCCCAGCATCCTGAATATGGGGCAGCGCAGATTGTTTATGATGTTCGAAGTCCGGTGCAATATCTTCCTGTTCCTCTGGCAGCGCGATCCAGGTCTGAATGCCAAAAAGACTGTGTCTTTTGCTGCGCGTTTCCTTGCTGGTGCGTTCAGAATGGGTCACGCCACGTCCTGCAATCATCCAGTTGACCTCACCGGGATAGATCATCTGATGGGTGCCCAAGCTATCACGATGCTCAAATTCCCCTTTATACAGGTAGGTGACCGTGCCCAACCCGATATGAGGGTGTGGCCGAACGTCTATACCGCCTTCTGTGATGAATTCTGCAGGACCGACCTGGTCAAAGAAAATGAACGGGCCAACAAGCTGTCGTTTGACCGAGGGTAGCGCGCGGCGCACCTCGAACCCACCCAGATCACGTGCGCGAGGAATGATCAGTGCCTCTAAAGACGGGTTCTCAGTCAAACGATCGGGGTTGTGAGACGGGTTCCAGCTCATTCCAGTTTCTCCCTTTTTCGGCAGGCAACGGTTCGCCCCTGCAAGATGCAGGCCGCTGCACCTGAAAGAAACCTCAATAATTGCACAACTCCGGTGGAATTTTGTCCGTTATGACATATCATTAATGTTATTACATAACAATTCTAACAGAAATTCCACCTGAGAAAAGAACCATCCAAACAGCTCGCTACCCGATCACCTGTTTGACAGGGAATGCAGGGCATTTTTGCTGCCCTGCAAAGGAATGTTGCTTACGACTAAAGAAGGTGTCAGTCGCCGTGCTTCAGATAAACAAATTGCCAAACACAATCACGCCAGGCGTTTGGCATAAGACGCACGGTTCAGTTCGACCTCTTGCACCGTGATGCTGCCAACCTCGGGCATGGCAACAGTCAGAACATCCAAAACGGTAGCGTTCAATTCAGCTCGCGTGGCCTCATCCCGGCCCTGCATCAATAAAAGCGTCGCATGGACAAAGGTCTGCGGTTCGGTCCCGATCCGAAAATAGGTGACCGGGTTGGCCCGGATCTTAAGGGCCGATGCATCAAACTCAGCATGTTCAGAAAGCACCGCAAACAACTTCTCGCAGACCGCATGGAAATCATGTTTCTCTTCAAGGCCCTGAGAGAATTCGAGGACTATATGGGGCATTGTGCACTCCGGAAATCATGAGAGAGCACGCGGCTCTCTCTTGCCATTTTCATGTGTTCAGACGCCCAGACACCAACGCATAACGGCCTTCTGGGCGTGCAGTCGGTTTTCGGCCTCGTCAAAAATGACCGAGTTCGGCCCATCCATGACATCGGATGTCGCTTCTTCTTCGCGGTGCGCAGGAAGGCAATGCATGAACAGCGCATCGGGTTTGGCATGGGCCATCAATTCGGCGTTTACCTGATAAGGACGCAGCAGGTTGTGGCGCCGTTCCTTCGCGGATTGAGAGTCGTGCATCGAAACCCAGGTATCGGCGACAACCAGATCGGCCCCATCTACAGCCTTGTAGGGGTCCCGTTCCACAACAATCTTGGACCCTTTTTGACGGGCAAAACCCATGAAATCCTCTTCGGGGTCGAATTGCGCCGGGCCCGTAAAAGTCAGATCAAACCCGAACTGGCCCGCCGCGTGAAGGAACGAGGCACACACATTGTTACCATCGCCAGTCCAAACGACTTTCTTCCCAGCGATCGGGCCACGGTGCTCTTCGAACGTCAGAACATCGGCCATGATTTGGCAAGGATGGGTGCGATCGGTCAGGCCGTTGATCACCGGCACGTCCGAGTATTCCGCCATCTCGGTCAGGATGGTTTCGTCAAAGGTCCGGATCATGATCATATCGACATAGCGCGACAGCACGCGGGCAGTGTCAGCGATGGTTTCGCCGTGGCCCAACTGCATGTCCTTGCCCGAAAGGACCATCGTCTGACCACCCATCTGGCGCACGCCCACATCAAAGGACACGCGCGTCCGGGTTGACGGTTTTTCAAAGATCAGGGCGACCATGCGGTCTTTGAGTGCCAATTCGTCATCCGGTGCCGCCTTTGGCTGCCCCAGACGCGCCTGCTTCATGGCAGCAGCCTGGTCGATCATGCCCCGCAAAGCGGCGGCATTGGTTTTGTGAATGTCGAGGAAGTGCTTCATGTCGTTTCGCTTTTCTAATCGGGTGGGCTCAGGCAGACGCCAGATTGCTTTCGACCTGCGCGGCCGTTTTCTCCAGACGAATAACCGCCTGTGCAATGTCGTCCTCTGTGAGGGTCAAAGGCGGCAATAGGCGGATCACATTGTCAGCGGCGGGAACGGTGATGAGGCCGTTATCATATCCCGCATTCACCACGTCCAAGTTGGTCGCCTTGCATTTCAGACCCAGCATGAGCCCTGCGCCGCGCACCTCTTCGAACACGTCCGGATGATTTGCAATCAATCCTTCGAGCTTCTGGCGCAACATGCCCGCCTTGCGATTGACCCCGTCCAGAAAGGCGGGGGTTGCAACCTGGTCGATCACCGCGCAGCCCACCGCGCAACCGAGAGGGTTGCCGCCATAGGTCGACCCGTGCGTACCTGCCGTCATGCCGCTGGCCGCGTCTTCGGTGGCCAGCACCGCACCCAGAGGGAACCCTCCACCGATGCCCTTGGCGACCATCATGATGTCAGGCGTGATGCCTGCCCATTCATGGGCAAAAAGTTTACCGGTACGCCCAACGCCGCATTGGACCTCGTCGAGGATCAGCAACAGGCCATTGTCGTTGCAGATCTGACGCAGCGCTTTGAGCTCGGCATCAGGGACGGGGCGAATACCGCCCTCGCCCTGAATGGGTTCGATCAAGATCGCCGCGGTCTTGTCCGAGATCGCATTGGTGACGCCGTCAAGATCACCAAATGTCAGGTGTACAAAGCCGGGCAGCAGCGGGCCAAAGCCTTTGGTCATTTTCTCGGACCCCGCAGCGGCGATACCTGCCGAAGACCGACCGTGAAACGAACCGTCAAAGGTGATGATGTCGACCCGTTCGGGCTGATCTTTATCGTAGAAATATTTGCGTGCCATTTTCACAGCCAGCTCGCAGGCTTCCGTGCCTGAATTGGTAAAGAACACCGTGTCGGCAAAGGTATGTTCAACCAGCTTATCAGCCAGCGCCTGCTGCTGAGGGATGTTATAAAGGTTCGACACATGCCACAGCGCGTGGGCCTGTTCCGTCAGCGCGTTCACCAGCGCCGGATGCGCATGGCCCAGTGCATTCACAGCAATCCCCGCGCCCATATCCAGAAAACGTCGGCCATCCGCCTCGGTCAGCCAAGCGCCTTCGCCCTTCACAAAGGTCAGGGGCGCACGATTATAGGTCGGCAGAACGGACGGGATCATCGGATCATCCTTTTCGATATGTTGAGCCCCGTGAGTGATACACGAGGGCCATGTTCGTCAACTGATTTGGTGGGAGATGCGCCGATTTGGGCAGCGCAAAAGGATCAAACGGGCCGGTTACGCGGCAAAGCGTCGGCGTCGAAATCGCAGGATATCAGCGTGTTTGATCATCGATGCCGTATAGCGCCGAAGATTTGCGATGAAAAGGGCTTTGTTGCTGCAACGCTGCAACCCCCGTATCAGCCTTCGCTCCAGCGGTCTAATCGACCCATACCGCGCGTAAAAGCCCAGGCCAGAATGCGGGGCATGCCCTTGTTCACCAGCGCATCCAGACAATGGGACTGAAATTCCTCGAACGAGGCATCGGGATGTCGAAACGCACCGTCAGCGTAACAGAGTGAACAATACCGTGTGCTGCGGGTTCCGTCCGCTTCGCTGCCTCCCTCTTCGGTATCCTTGCTAAGAGGCATGCCGCAGCTTTGACATTTGGATCCCATCATCTTTCCCCTTGCAGGCTTTGACCACGGGCCATAAGATCAAAACCATAGAGTATAGTCAATGGTTTTACAGATGCGTATCGGAGAACTGTCCCGCCGAAGCGGGCTGCCCCGCGACACATTGCGGTTTTACGAACGGCACGGATTGATTGCCTCGCGCCCCGGGCCAGAAGCGACAAACAGCTATCGCGACTACCCGGATGACACGCTGATCACGCTGGAACAGATCGGCGATGCTCAGGCGGCGGGGATCAGTATCGCCCAACTTGCAACTCTGCTGGGGCAACTTGGTGCGGCTGATCCCGAAACCTTTGACGGCGTAGCATTTCTTCAGGAACGGATCGAAGAGGTTGAGGCGCGGATCGGGCGCGCAAATCGTTTTCTGGACAGCTTGCGACAGGCCAAACAGGCTCTTGCAACACCGTCGGGACAACCCTGACCGTTTTACCCCTTGCCTTTCGTCCACCCGTACATCACCGCTTACGCATGTTCGTTCCCAAAGCGCATAACCCGCTCCTTGCGGCACTGTTGATTTTTGTCGCCAGTGCATTCCTTGCGGCAACCACCCTGCTGGCCAAAGCTTTGGGGACAGATACGCTAGGTGCTCCTTTGCACCCAATGCAGATCAGCCACGGGCGGTTTCTATTCGCCTTCCTGGTCATCGTTTCGGCAGTGGGCATCATGCGCCCTACCCTGCGGCGGCCCAATTGGGGGCTGCATATCGGTAGGACAAGCTTTGGCTGGCTGGGAATCACGCTGATGTTTGCATCGGTCGCGTTCATACCGATGGCGGATGCGACGGCGATTTCGTTCTTGAACCCGGTCTTTGCGATGGTTCTGGCCATTCCCTTGCTGAAAGAAGGCGTCGGCCCCTGGCGCTGGCTGGCGGCGGCGGTGGCCCTGATCGGGGCTATGGTTCTGCTGCGCCCGACACCTGCGAGCTTCCAACCTGCGGCGTTACTGGCGCTGGCGGCGGCGGTCGTCATCGGGATGGAGCTGATCTTTATCAAAAAGCTGTCAGGGCGAGAGAGCCCGATCCAAATTCTATTGGTGAACAACGCTATGGGCCTGACTATCGCGTCGGTCGCGGTGAGTTTCGTGTTTCAGACGCCCAGCCCGGCGCAATGGGCGGCCCTTGCGGGGATCGGCGCATTGATGGCTTGCGCACAGGCCTGTTTCGTTAACGGCATGGCGCGGGCAGATGCGTCTTTCGTAGCGCCGATAAGCTATGCGACACTGCTGTTCGCTGCGCTATATGATTTTGCGATATTCGATGTGGTCCCCGACGCGGTCAGCCTGATTGGATCTGCCATCATCTTGGCCGGAGGGCTGATTCTTGTGTGGCGCGAGGCGCGGCACCGTCAGGCCTTGAGCCGATAGCCCGTTCGCAGCATCTGCCAGGTCAGTGCACCGACCACCAGTGTTGCAGCCGTGCAGATCAACATCCCAAGGTAGGGCGAGCTGTCCGAAACCCCAATCATACCATAGCGCAGCCCGTCGATCAGATAGAAAACCGGGTTGGCGTGGCTTAGCCGGTACAAAACCGGCGGCAATGCCTCGACCGAGTAAAAGGTTCCAGAAAGAAACGCCAAAGGCGTGACGATGAAGTTGGTAATCGCAGCCATCTGGTCGAACTTATTGGCGAATATCCCGGCAAAAAGGCCCAGCGCGCCCATAAAGGCCCCTCCCAGCACTACAAAGATCATGGCGATCAGTGGGTTCTGCGGGACAATACCCAGCACCAGCGCCAGCGCGGTTGCAACGACAACAGCGATCAGAAAGCCACGGGCAATGCCGCCCGCAAGGTATCCCAGCAGAATCTCTAACGGCGAAAGCGGCGGCATAAGGGTATCGACGATGTTGCCCTGTACTTTCGAGATCACCATCGAGGACGAAGTATTGGCAAACGCATTCTGGATCACCGTCATCATCATGATGCCCGGCGCCAGGAAGGTCAAAAATGGCACGCCCATCACATCAGACCGGCTGGGCCCGATAGCGATGTTGAAGATCAGCAGAAACAGCCCCGCAGTCACCAGCGGTGCCAAAAGTGTCTGCGTCCACACCGCCATAAACCGCAAAGTTTCCCGCCGGGCCAGCGTATAGAGACCCATCCAGTTCACCGCACCAAAGCGGCGTGCCTCCTGATCCATGAGATTCTGCATGATCTGCCCTCTACCTGATTCGAAGACCGCTTGTAACTCGGACCGCAGTGTTTAAAATAGGGGGCTGAGACGAATTCCCAAGGCGGCCCGAATCCGGGGCCGCTTTCCGCTTTTGAAAGGCAAATGATGTCCTGGACTGACGAGCGTGTAGAGCTGCTTAAAAAGATGTGGGGCGAGGGCCAGTCGGCCAGCCAGATCGCCAAGGAACTGGGCGGTGTGACCCGCAATGCGGTTATCGGCAAAGTCCACCGGCTGGGCCTGTCGAATCGCGCAACCGGCGCGACCCCCGCCAAGGCTGAGCCAAAGGAAAAACCAGCGCCCGCGCCCAAGGCCGAGGCCAAGCCCAAACCCACGCCCAAGACGGAACCGGCACGTCCAGCCGCAGCGCCGGCAGCCGAGGCCAAGCCCGCTGTTCCGGCCCGCCGTCAGATCATCCCGGCCGGTCAACCGCTGCCGCCGCAACCTTCAGCGAACGAGATCAGCCCCGAGGCGCTGGCCAAGGTCAACGAGGTTGAGAAGAAAGCCAAAAAGCTGACGCTGATGGAACTGACCGAGAAGACCTGCAAATGGCCCGTCGGCGACCCCGCGACCGAGGATTTCTGGTTTTGCGGTCTGCCCGTTGAGGCAGGCAAACCTTATTGCGAAGCGCATGTGGGTGTGGCGTTCCAGCCTATGAGCTCACGTCGCGACCGGCGGCGGTAAGGCTTTGACGACGGCAGGCACCTAGCAACAGAACGCGGTGCCCGCAGCAGGCCGGAATGTAGGCAATACACCTGTTTTGGCTCTGCGTCATCTAAGAGCGATCACACTGGAATCGAAGAAGAGTCGTAATCTGCCAAAAGCGGCCGCCGGTTCCGTGCATGCCGAGCGATCAATCGCTTTTGCCGCCCCCCCTCTGGGATTTTGTAGTTGGTCTTTTGCATCGGGGTTTCGACAAGATCGGGGAACAGCGTAAAAAGCTCTTCCATGGCTGCTGCCGGTAGAGATTTCAGTGCTTCATCGCCAAGCAAAAGGCTCTCGGTCGGGGCGCCATCTGCAAAAATTACCTCATGTTCAGAAAACACCAGGTGGAAATAAGTAACTTCTGTAATTCTGTCGTCGACGTATATCCCCGGAAGCTCGACCAACTTTATAGCTGAGACCAGAACCTCGGGGCACTCAAACATGCGCTTAACGATCGCCGAGGATATCAGCATCCGGTGCTGACGGGACACGAGCAGGTTGCGTCTGGGCAGGCCCTGCCCTAGCGCGCCAGTGCAAATGCGTACTGGGTAAAGCTTGGGATTGCGGCGCAAATCCCGCGCGCTGACATGTCGCCGAATGAGTTGTGACAAAGGCTGTGTGCAACCATGATCCGTCAAGACACGATCACCTTGCTTCAAACTCTCGATCAGGACAGGGCCCTGATCGGTCGCAATCAACGTTCCTGCCGTCAGGCACGGTATGGTGCCCGGTGTCGGAGTGGTGTTCAGAGTATAGGCTCCACCATTGTCGGTGGAAATAAGTGAATCTCCCGCCCCGGCCTCGCCGATAACCGTCGAGCTCATCCCATTGGCGGGGCCAGCTGTCGCCGTTATCGGGCCGGGGCTGGGGGGATCGCTGAAAGAGCTGAACTGATAAACCGTTGACACGTCGGATAAAGAGATACCATTGGTTTTACCGAGCCCGGTAAAGATGGCGGAACTGGCTGAGTCAATTACATAGACGTCCCGGCCTGCGACTGTCGTCGGGGTTATCCCATCAAGCGTGTTAGTGCTGCGGATAGATCCGTCAGAGTTGTAGATCGTAACAACAAGCCCAGAAACATCCGCACCCGCGTCAACAGCGACCTCGATAAAGTCCTGTGGTGGACCTCCTAGGTACTTGAGTTCGGAAAAATATGGGTCTGCCATATGTCAATTCGCCTTTGTGTTCGGCGTGAGTATGATGATCCGATACTTGTTTCAATATATGAGTATTAGGGTCTCACTAACCAGTAAATGTTCCCAGTGATTTTTGTTCGCAGCTGGAACCGAATTACTGCGCTGGATGCGATGGCAAATCCAGCATTGGCACCCAACCGGGCAGTTCGTTTGGCGAAACCGAGACATGCAACCGCTCGGATCGGTCGCGGCCTACTTTGCGGTGCTTGCGCAGTAGGAAAATCTTACCCCAACCGCGCCATGTGCCGACCGAACGCGCATGAGGGTCGATCACAAAGCGGTCTCTCCATCCCTCCGGCAATGGCAGGCCGTGCAGCTCTGCCTTATCCAGCATCCAAACCAGCGAGATGTTGCTAAGAGGGCGGGCTTCTTCAAACCCGTTCAACTGGCCACCCACATCGCCATGGGTGCCTCGGAACCAGACTTGCTCGATATGGCCTTTAAAATCGGGAGTACATTTCCACAGGACCGGCTCGAATACCTCGCGCGTTTCATCCAGCGCCATCGCGTGGTAGCCGTGGCGCGTAGCGGGACCAAGCTGATGGTTGTGGAAGGCGTGGCGATCCTCGGCCCAACGCCAAAGCAGCGGTAGACGCAAGCCCAGCGCTTTTACTGTATCCCACACGCCGATCATTTCGATTGCAACATCTTCATGGCAGAACTGCCGGCGAAACGCAGCAGCAGCGCTACCATTGGCATTGCATTCATAGTGGCGGTAGGCCTGTTTGATATTCCTTACGGTCGCATGCTCGGCCTTGAGCAGGCCAATCATATCGATCACACCCGCAAGGCTGCGCACACCGTAGGCCCCACGTGAATAGCCGATGAAATAGATACGGTCGCCGGGCTTATACCGCGAGGCCAGATAGCCATAGGCCCGGCGTATCTGGCGATTGATCCCCCGCCCCATCATCACATCCAACGAGGACTTCCAGCTTTCCCATTGCACGCCGGCCTCATAGAAGACGGATACCTTGCTTCCCATCTCGCAGCACAGCCGCAGCGCCTGCCCCGCATGAGTTTCATATCCGGGCTCAAGCGTCGACATGGTGCCGTCTAGAATGATGACATGGCTGACAGGTTCACGATGGCGCGTTTCGGCCGAATGCTCGGATCGCAGCGGCCGTCCAAGCCACCCCAGTACCTTTCTACTCAGCCGCGACAGTTGCATCGTTCAGCAGTTCCCATACTTTGTGCGGCGTAAAAGGCATATCGGCCTGCCGCACCCCGTGATCCCAGAGCGCATCTTGAACCGCATTTGCCACTGCAGCCAGCGCGCCCACGGTGCCGGCCTCTCCGCATCCTTTCATTCCCAACGGGTTAGAGGTTGACGGTACCGGCGCCGAGGTAAACTTAATCATGGGTATCTCGGCTGCGCGGGGCAAGGCGTAATCCATCAACGATGCCGTGAGCAGTTGCCCCTGCGCATCATGGACAACATGTTCGGACAGCGCCTGACCGATGCCTTGTGCGACACCACCATGAACTTGCCCCTCGGCCAGCATCGGATTGATAAGATTACCGAAATCATCGACCACAGTATAGCGGTCTACCCATGTTTCGCCGGTACAAGGGTCAATCACGATTTCGACAACATGTGCCCCGTTGGGATAGCTACGGTCGTCCAGCGTGATGCTTGCCTGATGCTGCAACAAATCAACGCGCCCGTCGGCACGGGCCATATCCGCGGCCTCGGTCAAAGTGGGCGTCAGGTTTGATCCCGGCGCGCGGAAGGTTTCAAAATCAAAGCGCACGTCGCTTTCCTCCACCCCCATCTTATCTGCGAGATAGGGCGTGAATGCGGCAACCATGACGTCGATCGTGGCAAGCGTCGCTGTACTTTGCACCGTAACTGATCGCGATCCCCCGGTTCCCCCACCATTCGGAAGCTGGTCGCTGTCACCTTGAACTACGGTGATGCAATCCAGGGGAACCCCGGTTTGGTCAGACAGGAACTGAGCATAGACCGTTTCGTGCCCCTGCCCGTTGGATTGGGTTCCGACAAAAAGTTTCAAGGTGCCATCCTCAACGAACTCGATCTTTGCGTTCTCGGAAGGGTCGCCCAAAATACTTTCGATATAGTAACAAATCCCCTGCCCCCGGAACAAACCGCGTTCAGCATCGGCGATCTTGCGGGCGGCAAATCCGCTGGACTGTATTTGGCTTTGGGACAGAACCATGTCGAAATCGCCGACATCATACGTTTCGCCGGTCGCGGTCTTGTAAGGAAAGGCCTCGGGCCGGATGAAGTTCTTGCGCCTCAGATCCCAGGGATCGACGCCCAGCTCTCGGGCCGCGCGGTCGATGGCGCGTTCAAGGACATATATCGCCTCGGGTCGCCCTGCGCCGCGATAGGCGTCAACCTGCGTTGTATTGGTAAAGAACCCCTCGACCCGCAGATAGGTGGTTTGTACATCATAGGCACCCATCAACACTTTGCTGAAAAGATTGGTTTGTATCGCCTGGCCGAAATGGCTGTTATAGGCCCCAAGATTTACCTTGCTGTGCACCCGATAGGCGGTGATCCGGTGATCGTTGTCAAATGCCAGCTCGGCCAGCGACGACAGATCGCGGCCATGGTGATCGGACAACATCGCCTCGGACCGGTCAGACATCCAGTGAACAGGCTGGCCCAACTTCATCGCAGCAACGGCCACGCAGAAATATTCGGGATAGGGCATGACCTTCATGCCGAACCCGCCACCGACATCCGGGGTCGTGACGCGGATATCTTCGGGGTTGAGTCGCAACTTTTGCGCCAGCTGACCACGCATGGCCCAAACCCCCTGCCCGCCATAGGAAAAGTGCAACCGCCCATCAACCCAATGCGCCTGACAGCCCCGCGGTTCAATCGACGTGTTGATCACTCGATTGTCTTCCACATTCAGTGCAACGGTATGAGCCGCCTGCTGAAACGCAGCAATAGTTGCCGCCTCATCGCCCAGCGCCCAGTCAAATGCCCGATTATCCGGAGTTTCCGCGTGCAGCGTTTCTCCGCCCGCACACACGTCCAGTTTTACGGGCAAGTCTGAGGTTTCGACCCAGATCAGCTCGGCCGCATCGCGGGCCTGTAAGGCGGTGTCGGCAATGACTACAGCGACGGGTTCTCCGACAAACCGTATGCGATCCGCGGCCAGCATATGCCGGTCCGGCGCAGCGGCTTTCGAACCGTCTCGGTTATTCAGGATGGCCGCATTCATACACGTGTCGATCCCGGCGGCCTTCAGGTCGTCCAGCGTCATGATGAGCCGCACCCCTTCGGCCGCGCGCGCGTCATCCAGATCCAGCGCCCCAATCACCCCATGCGCCACCTGGGATCGCACGAATACCGCATGCAAAGCCCCGTGCGGCAGGACATCGTCCATATATTGCCCCTGCCCGGTCAGAAACCGCTGGTCCTCGGTCCGTTTGACGGGCTGGCTTTTGCCAAACTTTTCCACCGCGCGCTCCTGTCTCTGCCTCTAGGCGACATTAGGCTGCGATGCATCATTGTCCATAGCCCCGGCGCTTGGCCCTTTCCCTTTTGCTATCCTTTCGATATTGCAAGCGCTAACCCGAATTTGTTGACGCAGGACGCATCCAATGGCGATGGAAAAGACATTCAACGCGGCCGAGGCCGAGGCCCGCATTTACGAGGCCTGGGAACAGGCCGGAGCCTTCAAGGCGGGCGCGAACAGATCGCGCGATGAAAGCTTTACCATCATGATCCCGCCACCCAACGTGACGGGGGCGCTGCATGTGGGACACGCGTTCAATAACACGCTGCAGGATATCCTGACCCGCTGGCACCGCATGCGCGGGTTCGACACGCTGTGGCAACCCGGTCAGGACCACGCGGGCATCGCCACGCAGATGCAGGTTGAAAAGATGCTGGCGGCGCAGGGCAACGAAGGGCGGCGTGAACTCGGGCGCGAGAAGTTCCTTGAGAAAGTCTGGGAATGGAAGGGTGAATACGGCGGCACGATCATTGAACAGCTCAAGCGTCTTGGCGCCAGCTGCGATTGGTCGCGCAACGCGTTTACCATGGCAGGTGCACCGGGTGACCCGCGCACAGGGCATGAGAATTCTGCAAATTTCCACGATGCCGTCATCAAGGTCTTCGTAGAAATGTACGAAAAGGGCCTGATCTATCGCGGCAAGCGTCTGGTCAACTGGGACCCGCATTTTGAGACCGCAATCTCGGATCTTGAGGTCGAGAATATCGAAGTCGCGGGCCATATGTGGCACTTCAAGTACCCATTGGCGGGCGGTGAGACCTATACGTATGTCGAAAAGGATGAGGACGGGAATATCGTGCTTGAGGAACAGCGCGACTATATCTCAATCGCCACGACACGGCCCGAAACAATGCTGGGCGACGGCGCGGTTGCGGTTCATCCGTCAGATGAGCGGTATGCGCCAATCATCGGCAAACTCTGTGAAATTCCCGTTGGACCGAAAGAGCATCGTCGCCAGATTCCGATCATTACTGATGACTATCCCGATCCCGATTTCGGCTCGGGCGCGGTGAAGATCACCGGCGCGCATGATTTCAACGACAACATGGTCGCCAAGCGTGGCGGTATTCCGATGTACCGTCTGATGGATACGCGTGGCGCAATGCGGGCCGATGGCGCGCCCTATGCCGAAGAGGCCGGCAAGGCGCAGGAATACGCGCGCGGCAAGGAGTTCACCGAGAATGAGATCGACGCAATCAACCTGATCCCCGATCACCTGCGCGGGCTTGACCGGTTCGAGGCGCGCGCCAAGGTGGTCGAAGAGATCACCAACGACGGTCTGGCCGTCATGACCCGTGCCGACAACCCGGTTCTGGGCACAAAGCTGGGTGAGGACGACGACCCGGCTGCACTCGTCCCGCTGGTCGAGAGCAAACCGATCATGCAGCCCTTTGGCGACCGCTCGAAGGTCGTGATCGAACCGATGTTCACCGACCAGTGGTTCGTGGATGCCGAAAAAGTCGTCGGCCCCGCGCTGGACGCGGTCAAGGACGGCACGGTCAAGATCATCCCCGAATCGGGCGAGAAGACCTATTACCACTGGCTGGAAAACATCGAGCCCTGGTGTATCTCGCGCCAGTTGTGGTGGGGGCATCAGATTCCGGTTTGGTATGGCCTCGACCTGTCGGCCGAAAACTTCAAAGATGACGAGAACGACGGCAACCTTGATCTGGTCGAATTGGGTCGTTTGCTGAACGAAGGTGGTATGTTGCACCGTGGCAATGTCATGGAATGCGCGTCGAGTCTGGAGGCAGTGACTGAAAAATTCCTGGACGATAATGCAAACATTCCCAGCCCGCTAAGCCACGCAACTGTAATCGAAGTTGCCGATAAGCAAGAAGCGATCCATCAATTCGCCGAAAGCCTTGCTCAGTATGCAGTTGAACAAGACCCGACGAAGCTCGTTTATCCGGTTTGGCGTGACCCCGACGTTCTCGACACCTGGTTCTCCTCCGGCCTCTGGCCCATCGGCACGCTGGGCTGGCCCGAGCAGACCGAGGAGCTGGAACGCTACTTCCCCACGGACGTTCTGATCACCGGCTTTGACATCCTGTTCTTCTGGGTCGCCCGGATGATGATGATGCAACTGGCGGTGGTCGATCAGATCCCGTTCCACACCGTCTACCTGCACCAGCTCGTCCGCGACGAGAAGGGCAAGAAGATGTCCAAGACCACCGGCAATGTCATCGACCCGCTGGAGATCGTGGACGAATTCGGCGCCGACGCGCTGCGCTTTACCAATGCCTCGATGGCGGCGATTGGCGGCGTGTTGAAACTGTCTCGCGAACGCATCACCGGCTATCGCAACTTTGGTACAAAACTTTGGAACGCTGTTCGCTTTGCCGAGATGAACGAGGTCTTCACCGACGCCGTACCGCAACTAGACGTCGCCGATCTGAAACCCAAGGCCGCCGTAAACCGTTGGATCATAGGCGAAACTGCCCGCGTACGGGCCGAGGTCGACGCCGCACTGGAAAGCTATCGTTTCAACGATGCGGCCAACGGGCTTTACGCCTTTGTCTGGGGTAAGGTCTGCGACTGGTACGTTGAACTCTCCAAACCGCTGCTGCAGGGTGACGATGCCGAAGCACAGGCCGAGACCCGCGCTACCATGCGCTGGGTTCTGGACCAGTGCATGGTCTTGCTGCACCCAATCATGCCCTTCGTTACCGAGGAACTGTGGGGCCTGACAGGCACGCGCGCCAAGATGGTCGTGCACGCCGACTGGCCGACTTACGGCACCGAACTGGTCGACCCAGAGGTGGACCGCGAAATGAACTGGGTGATCTCGGTGATCGAGAACACGCGCTCAGCTCGTGCGCAGATGCGGGTTCCGGCGGGCCTTTATGTACCGATGCTGGTGACAGAGATTGACGCGCATGGCCAAGCTGCATGGGACCGTAACGAGGCGCTGATCAAGCGGCTGGCGCGGATCGACAGCCTGACCAAAGTGGATGCATTTCCCAAGGGAACGATCTCGATTGCCGCGCCGGGTGCGACGTTCGGCATGCCGCTGGCAGATATCATCGATATCGGCGCCGAAAAGGAACGACTGGAAAAGGCCAAGGGCAAACTTGCCAAGGAATTGGGTGGTTTGCGCGGTCGTCTGAACAATCCGAAATTTGTGGCCTCGGCCCCGGAAGAGGTTGTCGCCGAAGCCAAAGCCAACCTCGCCGCCCGTGAAGAGGAAGAGGTGAAACTGAACGAGGCGCTGGCACGTCTGGCCGAAATCGCCTGATCTTCGTCTGCTCCAAGCCGTTCAAGATACCAGACCCCGCCACGCCCGCGCTGGCGGGGTTTTCGTTCCCCGGCCCGGATTTCGCCCTGTTCACCTCCGCTTACGATTGCTAGCAAGTGCGGGTTGATAACGCTGAGGGCAGGATGACACGCGCATTTCCACCAATGCAGACCATCTCAACCGGATTGGTTGTGGCCATCGTCGGCTTTTTCAGCTCATTCCCCATTGTACTGCAGGGGCTGGATACGATGGGTGCGTCACCGGAGGAGGCCGCATCGGGCCTGATGACCGCCGCCATCGCCATGGGGCTGGCCGCCATCGTGCTGAGCTTGCGCTACAAGTTGCCGATCAGTGTCGCCTGGTCCACGCCGGGTGTCGCGCTGTTGGCTGTATCCGCCACACCTGTCGAGGGATTCTCAGGAGCTATCGGTGCGTTCCTGTGCGCTGGCGCTTTGACGGTTGTGGCTGGGTTGTGGAAACCGCTGGGAAGGTTGGCAGCTGCAATCCCGACCACGTTAGCGCAGGCAATGCTTGCCGGGGTTCTGATGCCGCTATGTATCCTCCCGTTCAAAGCGGCCGTCGAGATTCCGTGGCAGGCGCTACCCGTAATCCTGACATGGTTCATCGCGGGGCGGTTCAACCGGCTGTTTGCTGTTCCCGCGGCAGTGATCGCAGCAGCCATTATAGTCATCCTGAACGCCGGGAATACAACGATCATGCCCGAGCGTCTGATTGCAGCACCGATCTGGGCCATACCTACATTCTCGCTGGCCTCGGCCATAGGGATCGGAGTGCCGCTGTTCATCGTCACCATGGCGACACAGAACATCCCCGGCATCGCGGTGATGCGCAGCTTTGGCTTTTCGCCCGTGCCGGGCAAATTGTTCTCGGCCGTCGGAGGGGCCAGCCTGCTGTCCGCCCCGTTCGGAGCCCCCGCCACCTGCCTTGCCGCCATCACCGCCGCGATGTGCTCAAATCAGGACAGTCATCCCGATCCTGCGCTGCGCTATTGGTCGGCCATCATGGGTGGCGTATTCTATTGCCTGTTTGGTGTTTTTGCCGTGGCCATCACCGGATTTGCCACCCATGCCGATCCGTTGCTGATGGGGACGCTGGCCGGGGTCGCACTGATCGGTGTGCTGGCAAATGCTATCCACGCTGCGCTGGAGGTTGTGGCCGAGCGTGAGGCGGCGATCCTGACTTTTGCTATCACTGCGTCCGGTATCACAGTCTTCGGGCTGGGGGCCGCGGTCTGGGGTTTGCTGGCTGGTGGCATTGCCTATCTGGTGACTAACTGGCTGCGATAGCCGCTTTGCCTTGAGGCCACAGCCAAAGTAAAACCGGCCAAAATTTGGATCATTGGGAACTCTGGTGGTACGCCGGATCAAGAAAGCACAGACCTAGGTCCAACCCAGAGAATTCATTTCAAGTAACGCTGGATCAGATGCGCAAAGCCTACACCCCACTGCCTGACGTGCAGGTCCGCGATGCGCATCGGGATTCATGTGGTGACTACATGAACTTGGGCTTACGGCCCTGCATCTGCGCCATGACAACCTCCATCTGATCGGGTTTGCCGATCAACTCCACCTGTTCGGCAGATTCGGCCAGCAGAACGTCGGCTCGCGAACGGGTTTCGGCTACGTCGATCAGGCGCTTGGCTGCACGGATGGCTGAAGGGCTTTGGCCTGCGATGTCTTCAGCCAGAGCCAGCGCCTCGGTCAGAGGATCGTCCGAGAGTTTCGTGACCAGCCCCCAATCAGCCGCCTGCGGCGCGCTTATTGGACGTGCAGTATACGTCAGCAAGCGCAGCACGTCCGAGCGGACAAGCTCGGGCAGCAGAACCATGCCGCCCATGTCGGGAATGATACCCCATTTCATCTCCATCACCGCCAATTTCGCCTCGGGGTGGGCAATGCGGATATCCGCGCCCAGTGCGATTTGCAGACCGCCACCATAGGCCACACCCTGAATGGCACAGATGACTGGAACGGGGACACGGCGCCAGATCAAGGCAAGCTCCTGCATTTCGTTGGCGTCGTCATGGCTGCGCTTCATCAGCCATTCGGTCGGGTCCTTGTGGGCCATGCTGGCGAAACTGGCCATGTCGAGACCGGCGCAGAAGCTTTTACCCTCACCCGACAGCACCACGGCGCGGGCGTCGGAGACCGCCACCTCTTGCCCGGCGGACAGGATCGCCTTGATCATGGCTTCGTCCAGCGCGTTCATCTTGTCGCCACGGGTTAGCGTGACATGGGCGATATGGTCTTTGTATTCGATGGAAACGCGAGACATTGGTCCCTCCGGAAATCAGTGTTGCGTCAACCATGCCAGCAAGACGAGGACAGTGCCACCACGACGTCAGGGCAAATCAGCGACGGGCATCCGGCCATACCACGGCGAATCCAGCGTCATGACATAGAACAGGTCACCAACGACCTGACCCGCCGTGGTGATGCCCAGCCGCCCGCCGGGGTCCTGCAAGGTTTGCAGGATTGTGCCATCCCCGTCGAATTGGACGATCATGCCGCGATGAATCGGCGCCGGTCGCACCAAAGGACCCAGCCGCCAGATCACCTTGCGCAAAAAGGGATAGGGCATCAAAGCTTCACTCGGCACCCGCGGGCTGGCGAAGGCCATCCAATAAGTGCCGTCGCCCTGCGCCGTGAGGTTATCGGGGTATCCCGGCAGGTTTTCCATCAACACCTCGCGCTGCCCAGCACTCGGCCCAGTTAGCCAGAGCTTGTGCACCCGCGCACGGCCAGTTTCGGCGATCAGCAGAAAATCCGTCTGCGGGGAAAGCGCTACACCATTGGTATAGACAAAGCCCTCGGCCACCTTTTTTGTTGTGCCATCAGGGGAATAGCGGGCCACGTATCCCGTATCCGACTGCTCCCAGATGGTCAGGACCGAGGTGGCTTTGGTACCGCCCATGGTTTCGGGATCGAACCGATCAGACGAGTTCGAGAAATAGACCGTACCGTCCGGAGCCACGTCCAACTGATTGGCATAGACCACCGGAGACCCGCCAATCTCGGACACAAGGGATACCAGCGTGCCGGGCCCGGTCCAGCGCATCAGCCCCCGGTAGCTATCTGCGATATATAGCGCGCCGTCCGGCCCAGCTTGCAGACCCAAAGGGCGCCCACCCAGGTCGTCGATCTTGACCGGGCTGTCGCCGTCGATCCGATAAAGCGCGCCGGATATGGATGTCGTGTAGATCGTGCCATCCGGCATGATCGCGATGTCTTCCGGGCCTTCCTCGCCATCCGGCAAAGAGACTAGTTCGAGGCTGTCCAAAGCGTTGTTCTCGGCAAACGCGCCGGTAAAGCCCGGAGCTTCGGGCGGCTCCCAGGCCACTGGGTCCACGTCAACAGGCCAAAATATCAAATAGGCAAGCCCCACTAAAGCCAAACCAATCACGATGCGCATGGACATTCCTTTGTTTTTGTTGGTGCCAGACTGTGGGCACTGTGCAGGCAAAGCAAGGTTGCCTGTCGGATGAACTTGCGTTTATCTGGTTGCATGACCAATCCACGCTATACCCCGCTTGCCCAATCTCTTCCTGCTTCTGTGCCTTTTGTCGGCCCTGAAACACAGGAACGACAGCGCGGTGCACCATTTGTGGCCCGGCTGGGTGCGAATGAGAATGTCTTTGGCCCTTCGCCACGCGCTGTCGAGGCCATGCGGGGGGCAACTGGCGATATCTGGATGTATGGCGATCCGGAAAACCACAACCTGCGCCACGCCCTGGCTGAGTACCACTCCGTCTCACCCGAAAATATCGTGGTTGGCGAAGGCATTGATGGGTTGCTGGGCTATCTGGTGCGCTTGCTGGTTGGGCAAGGAGATACGGTTGTGACCTCGGACGGGGCCTACCCGACCTTCAACTATCACGTCGCCGGGTTTGGCGGGGTGATACACACGGTTCCCTATCGCGACGATCACGAAGACCCTCAGGCACTCTTTACCAAGGCCGCTGAGGTCGAGGCTAAGCTGGTCTATCTGGCCAATCCTGACAACCCTATGGGCAGCTGGCATTCGGGCACTGATATCGTGGCTGTATTGGATGCGCTGCCCGATGGCTGTTTGCTGGTTCTGGACGAGGCATATGTGGAATGCGCCCCCGACGGGACTGCAGCGCCAGTTGCCGCAGATGACCCGCGTGTGATCCGGATGCGCACGTTTTCCAAAGTATACGGAATGGCCGGCGCGCGTGTCGGCTATGCCATTGGGGCGTCAGACCTGATCTCGGCGTTCAACAAGGTGCGCAACCATTTCGGTATGAACAAGGCTGCACAAGCAGGCGCGTTGGCTGCGCTGCAGGATGAGGTTTGGCTGTTACAAATCCGTGCCCGCATCTCAGATGCGCGCGAGAGGATCAACGCGATAGCGTTGGAGAACGGGCTGCACCCTTTACCCTCAGCCACCAATTTCGTGGCCATTGATTGCGGTCAGGATGGGGTGTTTGCCAAGGCTGTTCTGGAGTCGCTGGTGGCGCAGGGGGTTTTCGTTCGGATGCCCTTTGCCGCGCCTCAGAACAGGTGCATTCGAGTGAGCTGCGGCGATGCCTCCAATCTAGGGGCTTTTGCCGCCTCTTTGCCAAAAGCGCTTGCTGACGCCCGGGCGCTGAACGTCTGAAGCTCTCGCTTATGGCCATCGGGACGGGGGGGCTGTCTGCCCCCATCGCGCCGTTTGCGCGATTCCCCCCGAAAGTATTTTGAGTCAGATGAAGATACAGATTAGCACTGAGATCGGGAGCTGGTCTCAGGTCACAAGCGCGGTGGCGGCGGCTTCTAACGCACCCGTGCCGCGCGGAATATCAAGGGCGGCCATGGCAGTTTCCACGCCGCCAAGCATCGCCATGACCATCTGTGCATTGATGTGACCCATATGGCCCAGGCGAAAACAGCCGTCCCAATCTTCCATCCCGAGGCCTATTCCCAAAGTCAGGCCCAGCGATTGTTCGGTATAGGACCGCAATGGGGTTCCGAGCCCTCCACTCAGGCGCAGCGCGGTGACCGCATGACTTCGGTCTGCGCAGTCAGCTACGTTCAACGACAGCGCACCGCCCTGTGCCCAAATTTCGCAGGCGGTCCAGATTGCCTGAGCGAGGCGTTGATGGCGCGCCCAGACATTTTCGATCCCTTCCGCGTGGATCAGGTCGAGCGCGGCCCGCAGCCCATAGAGATGATGGGTCGGTGCGGTACCATCGAAGTATTGGTAGAATAGCTCGGGATTGGCTCGTGGCTGCCAGTCCCAATACCGGGAAACACGCGGCATTGCTGCCCGTTTTGCCTGCGCCTTGTCGTTGAAGAATACAAACCCCATGCCCGGTGGGGTCATCAGCCCTTTTTGACAGGCGGTAACAGTCACGTCGACACCCCAGGCATCCATCTCGAATTGCTCACATCCCAGCGAGGCGATGCAGTCCGCCATCACCAGCGCCGGGTGACCCAGATCATCCAGCAACGCGCGCAGCGCCGGGAGGTTGTTGCGAATTGAGCTCGAGGTATCCACGTGAACTGCAAGTATAGCCTTGATATCATGCGATGAATCAGCGCGTAGCACCTCGGCAATGCGATCGAAACCCCAGACCGAGCTGGTTCCGAAATCAATCACATCCACCTTGGCGCCGATCCCTTCGGCCATTTCGGCCCATCCATGGGTAAACCGCCCCGATGCGGGGGCAAGCACTGTCTCACCGGGCGCGATGGTGTTCGACAGTGCCGCCTCCCACGTGCCATGGCCGTTGGCAATGTAGATGGCCACGTTATGGACCGTGCGGGCAACGCGACGCAGATCGCGGATCAGATCGGGCATCATCTCGATCAATTCGCCATCGTAGATATTAGGTGACGGTCGGTGCATCGCCTGCAGCACAGCGTCAGGCATGACCGAGGGGCCTGGAATGGCCAGATACTCGCGCCCACGCGCGAGGGAGATTGGATGTGTCATGGGATCAACCTGTTTGAATTGGCCCTACCCTAACGTGGCCAATTTCGGCGTCAATCCATCAGCTTGGCGGCATCCCGGGCAAGCGTTTCGATCCCGGACCAGTTGCCTTCTGCGACCATCTGTTTGGGTGCTACCCAGCTGCCGCCCGCACAGATCACGTTGGACAAAGACAGGTAATCTCGGGCATTTGAAGGCGATACACCGCCCGTTGGGCAGAAGGTGATTTGCGGCAAGGGCGCGCCGATAGCCTTGAGCGCAGGCGCCCCGCCCGAGGCCTCGGCCGGGAAGAATTTCAGCATGTCATAGCCTTTTTCCAGCAGGGCCATCGCCTCGGTGGCGGTTGCGGCGCCGGGCAGCAGGGGCAGGTCTTGGGCTTCACATGCGGCGATCAGGGCGTCGGTGGCACCGGGCGAGACGCCAAACTGCGCGCCAGCCTCTTTCGCGGCGCGCACGTCATCCGGCGTGATCAATGTACCCGCCCCGACGACGCCACCGGGAACCTGCGCCATCGCCCGGATCGCATCGAGCGCAGCCGGGGTGCGCAAGGTCACTTCGAGCGCAGGAAGACCGCCCGCGACCAGAGCTTCGGCCAGAGGTCGTGCGCTGGCGGCGTCGTCAATTACAAGAACCGGGACAATCGGGGCAAGGGCACAGATTTCACGGGTGCGTTGTGTCTTGGACATAGGTCTTACACTCCGAAGATGCTGGCGCCGGTATCCGCGGTGCCTACAGCGTTGCGAAACGCGCCGAACAGATCGCGCCCGACACCATGTTGGTTGGCAGAAAGGTCAGCCGTGGCCGGAGTGCGGTCAAGCACACCTGGGGTGAGGATTTCGAGCGCGCCGTTTACGGCATCCACGCGCAGAATGTCGCCGTCCTGCAAATAGGCGATCGCGCCGCCATCCAGAGCCTCGGGGCAGATATGAATGGCAGCGGGAACCTTGCCGGAGGCGCCGGACATACGGCCATCGGTCACCAGCGCCACCTTTTGCCCCCGGCCCTGAAGGATCGACAGCATCGGCGTCAATGAATGCAATTCGGGCATGCCATTCGCTTTGGGTCCCTGAAAGCGCACAACGACGATGACGTCATCCGTAAACTCTCCGGCTTTGAACGCCGCCTTGACCGCATCCTGAGTTTGGAACACCCGTACCGGGGCCTCGACCACCTGATGCTCGGGGGCAACCGCCGAAACCTTCATCACTCCGGTACCCAGATTGCCGCTGAGCCGCGAGAGACCTCCTGTAGGTTGGAACGGGTCTTTGGCGGGGCGCAATATCTTGTCATTCAGGCTGTGGCCTGCGCCGTCCTCCCAGGTCAGATCGCCGTCTTTCAGCTTGGGTTCTTTGGTATAATTGTGCAGCCCCTGCCCCGCGACGGTCAGCGTGTCGGGGTGCAGCAACCCGTCTTCGAGCAGCGTGCCAATGCAATAGCCCAGCCCGCCCGCGGCGTGGAAATGGTTCACATCAGCCAGTCCGTTGGGGTAGACCCGCGCAACCAAAGGCACCACGGCGGAGATTTCGGAAAAATCCTGCCAATCCAGCACGATGCCGCCCGCGCGCGCCATCGCGATCAGGTGGATCAGCAGGTTTGTCGACCCGCCCGTGGCCATCAGACCGACGATGCCGTTCACAAAGGCACGTTCGTCAAGTATCTGGCAGACCGGCGCATAGTTGTTGCCCAGCGCACTGAGCGACAGAGCACGGCGCGCACCTTCTTCAGTCAGCGCATCGCGCAGCGGTGTGTTTGGATTAACAAAGCTGGATCCCGGAAGGTGCAGGCCCATGAACTCCATCAGCATCTGGTTGGTATTGGCGGTGCCATAAAAGGTGCAGGTGCCGGGGCCATGATAGGCGGCCATCTCGGCGGCCATGAGTTCGGCGCGGTTGATCTCTCCGGCGGCGAATTTCTGGCGGATCTTGGCCTTTTCGTCATTTGGCAAACCGCTGATCATCGGGCCTGCGGGCAGGAATACAGCAGGCAGATGGCCGAACGCCTGCGCGCCGATCACAAGGCCGGGCACGATCTTGTCGCAGACCCCCAGAAACACGGCAGCGTCATAAGTGTTGTGGCTCAGCGCCACCCCTGTGGCCAGCGCGATCACATCACGCGAGAACAGCGACAATTCCATTCCCGCCTCGCCCTGCGTGACGCCGTCACACATTGCCGGTACGCCACCTGCCACCTGTGCGGTTCCACCTGCGGCGCGGATCGCATCGCGGATCAGGCCGGGATAGCGCTCGAACGGCTGATGGGCCGACAGCATGTCGTTATAGGCAGTAACAATGCCCAAATTGCCCGCCGTACCAGTGGCCATCGATTGTTGGTCATCGCCTGCGCCGGCATAGGCGTGGGCCTGACCGCTGCAGGACAGATGCGCCCGCGCCGGGCCTTTGGCCCGGGCCTGTTCCATCCGCTCAAGATGCGGGCCACGCAAATCGGCGCTGCGCGCTATAATCCGTTGCGTGACGTCGGTGATAACTGAATTACCCATGTCTAACCTCCGATCTGACGCCAGCGGCGCCCGTCGCGATGCATCAGCATCAGAGCTTCTTCAGGCCCGGAACTGCCTTGATCATATTTCGATGGCCGGTCACCCCGGTTTTCCCAACCCTGAATAATAGGGTCAACCCAAGCCCAGGCGGCTTCGGCCTCGTCGCCACGCATGAACAGGGTCTGGTCACCGCGGATCACATCCATCACCAGCCGTTCATAAGCGTCCTGAGCCCGCGCATCTGCGCCCAGCGCCTCGGCAAAGCTCATATCCAGCGACACATCCGACAGGCGGAACCCGCCCGGACCAGGATCTTTGATGGTGGTGCGCAGGGTGATCCCTTCGTCCGGTTGCAGACGGATCACCAGCACATTTCCATGCAATGGCCCTACATTGGGGAAGATAGTGTGTGGAGGATCCTTGAAGTAGACGGCGATTTCCGACTCGCGAGCACGCAAACGTTTTCCGGTGCGCAGATAAAAAGGCACCCCAGCCCAACGCCAGTTACCCAAATGAACCTTTAGCGCAATATAGCTTTCTGTCCGGCTTGCAGGGTTGCCGACATGGTCCAGATACCCGTCACCGCCCTCACCCGTGCGGTATTGACCGCGGGCGATATCCGCAGGCATCACCGGCTCAAGCGCCTCGATCACTTTGACCTTTTCATCGCGAACCGCGTTGGGAGAGAACTTGGACGGCGGCTCCATCGCAGTCAGGCACAGCAGCTGTACCAAGTGGTTCTGGATCATATCCCGCATTGCACCCGACTGATCGTAATAGGCCCCGCGCCCCTCGACGCCGACGGTTTCAGCCACGGTGATCTGGACGTGGTCGACATGTGTTGCGTTCCACAACGGCTCGAACAGGGAATTGGCAAAGCGCAGGGCCATCAGGTTCTGCACGGTCTCTTTGCCCAAATAGTGGTCGATCCTATAGATCTGATGTTCTTCGAAACAGGCGCGCAGCCCTTCGTTCAGCGCTTTGGCCGAGGCCAAATCATGACCAAACGGCTTTTCCACAACGATACGACTGTCAGGCGTTGCAAGATCGTGATCGTTCAGCCGTTTCGCAATGCCCGAGAACAAGCTTGGGCCGACAGAAAGGTAAAACGCTCGCACAACGTCTGGGCGCAATGACTTGGCCAGATTGTCCCAGCCCGCATCACCCAAGGCATCAACCTGTACATATTCCACGCGTGACAGAAAGCGGTCCAGAACGTCTTTTTTGAATTCCGGCGCGAACTCTTTCATCGAGGCGCGTATCTGATCCCGAAACGCGTCGCTATCAATGGCGGATCGGGCAGACCCGATAATCCGGGCTTCGTCTGGCATCTGGCCGACTTCGAAACGATGACACAAACCCGGCAGGATTTTTCGCTGCGCCAGATCACCGGTCGCGCCAAACAGCACCAGATCGAACGGGTTAACGGGAATTACGCGTGAAACCATCGTCGGGCTCCTTCAATCCTCTGCTGAACCACAATAGCACTTAAAGCTAACAGCGCCGGTGAATAGAAAATGTTATCGCTAACATTCACCATTTCCTTAGGCAAAGCGAGAAAAGAAAGCAAGGGTGGATTTGACGCACTACCCCTGGCTGCGTAACCATTCCATCACAGCCGGCCGCACGGATTGCTCTCCGCGATGACGAGCGTCCGATATGATCTTGCGCACTGCTTGCAGATCTGCCCGCAACAATACGCTTTTGACCGGCCCAATCGACGCCGGGCGCATCGACAACGTCCGGATTCCCATCGCGGCCAGACACAGTGCCTCGACCGGTCGTCCTGCGTCTTCACCGCAGAAGCTGAGCGGCGTATCCGAGATGTTGCAGCGTTCTACGATCCGTTCGATAAAAGTCAGGAAACTGACATTCAGCGAGTCATAGCGGCGGCGGACCAACTCGTTTTCACGGTCAGCAGCAAAGAAGAACTGTTTCAGATCATTGCCACCAATCGAAATGAAATCGACTTCGTCAAAAAACTTCTGCGGTGCAAAAGCGAGTGAGGGTGTTTCCAACATCGCTCCGACTTCAATACTTTCAGGCAGGGCATGGCCCAGACGTTTCTCGCGGTCGATGGTCTTATTCACTTCCCATCGCGCTTCATAATACTCTTCCGCTTGTGCCACGAATGGGAACATGACCGTCAACGGACGACCATTGGCGGCCCGGATCAGAGCCTGCAGCTGCATCCGCATCACGCCGCGTTTATCCAGGCCAACCCGAATTGCGCGCCAGCCTAAGGCCGGGTTCGGCTCCTCGATATGTTTCATGTAGGGCAGAACTTTGTCAGACCCGATATCCAGCGTGCGAAATACCACGCGCTTTTTATCGGCCGCATCCAGAACCCGCTGATATTGCGTCACAAGCTCGGAACGCTTGGGCATCTTATTGCGGATCAGGAACTGGAGCTCGGTACGAAACAGGCCCACGCCTTCGGCACCGGAATTGTTCAGCGAAGGCAGGTCCGCCATCAGACCCGCGTTCATCACCAGATTGATCCGCTCTCCATCCCGCGTCACCGTTGGCGTTTCGCGGATTGAGGCATAGCGTTCCTGCGCCTTGGCCTGCATCGCGACCTTATCACGGAACGCGCTGACCACGGTATCTTCTGGTCTCAGCTGCACAGTGCCCTGATCGCCATCAACCAGAATATGGTCTCCGTTCAGGGCCTCGGTCGTAATGCGCCCGACATGGACCACCAGTGGTATGGCCAAAGCACGGGCAACAATGGTGGCATGGCTTCCGACCGAGCCCTCTTCGAGCACGATGCCTTTCAAGGACCGGCCATATTCCAGCAGGTCACCTGGACCGATATTCCGGGCAACCAGGATTGGGTCCGGTGGCAGGTCGGCACTGTTTGTCTGCCCTTGCCCGGTCAAAATGCGCAGCAGACGGTTGCTGAGATCGTCCAAATCCGCCAATCGCTCGCGCAGATAGGGGTCGGAGACTTGGCTCATGCGCGCGCGCGCCTGGGATTGTTCCTTTTCCACCGCAGCTTCGGCGCTAAGCCCAAGTGCAATGTCCTCCTCCATTCGGCGCATCCAGCCCTTGGAGTTGGCGAACATGCGATAGGCTTCCAGAACCTGCAGCTGTTCCTTGTCGCCGTTCTTGGATATCTCGAGCATCTTGTCGACACCGACGCGCAATTCTTCGACCGCCTCGGTCAGACGTTCTTGTTCGCGATGCGGGTCATCGGCAATCGGGTTGGTAACAACAACGCGCGGTTCGTGCAGCCAGACATGGCCTTCGGCCGAGCCCTCTTGTGCAGGGCCGCCTGTAAACTGAACCGGTTGCTGGTGGCGTGGCGACAGGGCCGCGCCCTCGCCAACGAATGCTCCCAGTTCAGCCATTTCGGCCAGAACCATTGCAACCACTTCCAGCGCATAAACTTCATCCGCAGAATATTCGCGCGCGTTTCGGGACTGAACAACCAGAACGCCAAGCTTTTCACCCAGCCGCTGAATCGGCACACCCAGAAAAGACGAGAAACGCTCCTCGCCCGTTTCCGGCATATAGCGAAAGCCCTTGGCTGACGGCGCATCGGGCGTGTTCACGATTTTGCCGGATTTCGCGACGCGCCCCACCAGTCCTTCGCCCATGCGCATACGGGTCTTATGAACAGCCTCGGGCGACAGGCCTTCGGTCGCACAAAGTTCCAGGGTTTCTTCGTCGCGGAACAGATAGATCGAGCAGACCTCGGCCCGGATACTGTCTGCGATCAGGTGAGTGATCCGGTCAAGACGTTCCTGACCCGCAGCTTCGCTCGCCATCTCTTCACGCAGCCGCACCAGCAGCTTACGGGATTCTGTTTCAGTGCCGTCTGCCATAGCCCAACCAGTCTAAGGTTTCAGGCGTGACCCTTGGCTGAATTGCTCAGGCCGCCTTGTCCAATTCAAAGGCATCATGCAGTGCCTGAACCGCAAGTTCCATGTATTTCCTGTCCACCAAGACGGAAATTTTTATCTCAGAGGTTGTAATGACCTTGATGTTGATACCCTCATCCGAGAGTATCTTGAACATTTTTGCCGCAACACCCGATTGCGAACGCATTCCAATCCCGACCACAGAAACCTTGCAGACATCATTATCTGCGACCAGGTCGGCATAGTTCAGCTCTCCTCGGTCTTTCACAGCCAACAGCGCCTTTTCGGCGCGCGTCACCTGATCCGTGGGGCAGGAAAAGGTCATATCCGTGCGCCCTTCGTCCGAGATGTTCTGAACGATCATATCCACATTCACGCCCGCGTCGCTAAGCGCCGTGAAGATGATCGAGGCGATACCGGGGCGGTCCGCCACGGAAACGACGGTCATCTTGGCCTCGTCACGAGAATAGGCCACACCGGCCACAACATTGGATTCCATGATATCCTCCTCGTCGCAGACCAGCGTACCGGCCTCGTCGGATTGTTCTTCAAAACTTGAGAGAACGCGCAATTTCACTTTATATCGCATCGCCAGCTCAACCGAGCGGGTTTGCAGCACCTTAGCCCCAAGCGAGGCCAGTTCCAGCATTTCTTCGAATGAGATCCGATCCAGCTTACGCGCTTTTTGGCAGATGCGCGGGTCGGTCGTGTAAACGCCGTCTACATCGGTATAGATGTCGCAGCGCTCGGCCCCGAATGCAGCAGCAAAGGCCACGGCAGTGGTATCCGACCCGCCACGGCCCAGTGTCGTGATACGGCCTTCGGGGCTGAGACCCTGGAAACCCGCCACAACGGCCACTTTCATACCCTCGCCGAATTTCTGGTTCAGGTTGTCGGTCGGGATATCCTCGATCCGGGCCTGGCTGTGGGCGCTGGTGGTCAGCAACGGCACCTGCCAGCCCTGCCAACTGCGGGCTGGTATGTCCATCTCTTGCAATGTCAGCGCCATAAGGCCGGCGGTGACGTTTTCCCCCGAAGACACCACGGCGTCATATTCGCGCGCATCAAACAGTGGCGAGGTTTCGTTGACCCAGCCCACCAGCTCGTTGGTCTTGCCCGACATGGCCGAGACGATGACGATCACGTCATAACCCTTGGCCACCTCAACGCCGATGCGCTTTGCAGCACGGCGGATACGGTCCAGATTTGCGACGGATGTGCCGCCGAATTTCATCACGAGTACGGGCATGGGGGCTGATGTCTCCGCGCCTTGGAATTCAGATCCCGTGCGTCTTATGCGAGGGGGGCCGCAAGAGCAAGAGTGCAATACCGCATCAGTCAGGGCCTAGCATCGCTTTACAACCGCGTATGACGGTGTAAGCCTGACGCATCAAATTCACTACGAGGTATTCAATGCACCGTCTTGCCCTTGTCCTTGCCCTATTTTCCACACCTGCGGCGGCGCAAGTCGCCTCGCTGACCGGCACCGACGGTCAAAACGCCTTGGGGAAGGTGCCCTGTGCGACCAGCCCAGGCGAGGCGATGCGCACTTGCAACGCCGAAATGCGGCGCCGTGACGACGGCAGCTCTACGCTTGCGGTTGCGATGGGAAATGGCGAAGTCCGCAACATCTATTTCACCGATGGCATCCCGGATTCAACAAATTCGGCAGCTAAGATCACCTATGAAAACCGAGGCGATGTTATGGTGATTTTCGTTGATCCCGGTGAGGTATATGAGATCCCTAAAGTCGCTCTTGCCCGTCAGTAAGGGTGCGACTGGCCTTCATAGGTTTCAAAGCACCCGGTACTTTCAAGTGACAGAGTATCGAAACGGTTGATCAGGCCCTGAACAGCCTTATCAACCGTGATATCAGCCCCGGTCCCACCCATATCCGTCTGAACCCAGCCGGGGTGGTAAATGCCTACTGAAATGCCGTCGCCGCGCAGGTCCACAGCCAGATTGCGCCCCAGGTTTAGAACCGCCGCCTTGGACGAGCGGTAGATATAGCTGCCACCAGGTGCCCGCGTGTGCGAGGCCATCTGCGAGGATAAAATCGCAATCTTGCCCTGTGCCGCGCGCAGATTGGGCAACAAGGCCTGAACTGTCAGAAAGACCCCCGTCACATTGGCAGCGAAACTCTGCGCCCACATTTCGGCGGGGTAGCCATCGATGGTTTGGGATTTATCCAGATATACACCGGCATTGCAGACCAGCAGATCAACAGGGCGCATTGCCAGTTTTTCCGCCATCGCTTTATGTTGTTTCGGGTCTGTTACATCCAGCGCCACCTCCGCGCTGCCATCCCGAGCCGTGCCCGTTACGTCGCATCCTTGCGCACGATACCTGTCCGCCAGAACCTTTCCGATCCCCCGCCCAGCACCGGTGATAACAACATGCATCGGCTAGTTCGTCTTGCGCGAAGGTACGAAAGGCAGCGGCGCAACAGGTACGCCGTCATCGATCAATGCCCTGGCTTCTTCTGGCTTGGCCTCGCCATAGATCGCACGTTCCGGCGCGTCGCCCAAATGAATCTTACGGGCCTCTTTGGCAAAATCCTTGCCAACGTAATCCGAGTTGTCCTCGACTTTGCGCCGCAGCTCGGAAAGGGCTTTCTCGACATCAACGCTTGGCGTTGCCATGTTGACGACCTCATCCCGAGATGCCGGGACCGTGGTACGAGATTCGACCGTACGTCCGGGGCGGACACGCGGGGTCATGATTGCTTTTTCAACTTGCGGATCACCGCACACAGCGCATGTCACCATGCCCGCGGCGGCAAGTTTGTCGTAAGCGGCGGCTGATTGAAACCAACTGTCAAAGCTGTGACCGCTATTACATTTCAACGCATATTGAATCATGTTCTGTCCAAATGTCGGATGCCAAATAGATACCAACCACTATTGCAATGGCAAGCCCCTGAGGGGGACATCAGTGATACAAATGCTCTACATTGCGTAACAATGATGCAAGATCGGGCGAATTAACCCGAGAGGCGGCATGTCCCAGCGAAAACCACCTGCGCTTGCGCTCTTGCCATTCAGGGTATCGCGCGGCCAGGGATTTGACCACCAGCGGATAGACATCGACCAGATAAACCGCTGATCCTTTCTTGTGCCGCCGCTTGTAGTGCAGGAACTGCCCAAAGGCATTTGGGGTACATGTACCGGTCACACCAGCCTCTTCCCAGGCCTCTTGACTGGCCGCACCGGAGGGCGAAAGGCCATCAATCAAATTCCCCTTGGGTATGATCCAGCGACCGGAACCACGCGTCGTAATAAGCAACACCTCTGGCGTGCCGCTTTGGACACGATAGCACAGAGCCGCCGATTGCCGTACGACTCGTACAGTGCCCGCTTGATGCAGGTTGAGTTGCCTTTGCTCGATCACGTCCTGCTGCCTCTTCAGGGAACGTTGTATATGCCCGCCCGATGCGCTTTTGCGCTTATTTAGCGGGCCCGCATCTGAAGAATGCCATATGAAGTGTTATTTTTCAATCCCTTGCATCCGCGCCTCAAGTTTGCGGACCAGAACCTCATGCGGGATATCGGCATCTACCGACAGCCGCCTGAGGCCAAAGTGGACGCGGGCAATCTGTTGGTAATAGCGGGTATAGACGTAATTCGTCCCGCCACCGGCAATGGCGCCCAACACAGGCACGGATTGCGCAGCCAGTTTTTGCCCCAAAACCACCGCCAGTTTCGGGGCAACGGCAGATATCAGCTTTTGCAAAGCTGGGCCTGTCAGGGTCAGACGCGCCGAAAAGAAACCCAGATCCGCGCCGTCATCGAAAGACATCGGACCAGCGGCTGACAATACCCGGACACAGTCGAATTTGACACCAACCTCTGAAGGGTCAAACCCTTCGCGCGCCGCAGCGCCCTGAATTGAACGCAGCAGCATGGTCGTGGTTGCCGGTAACTCCATCAATGCGGTCGGAACGCCACCGATACCGCCTGCAGCTCCCATGGCTGTCGTCAGGGCCGTATTGACCCATGGCAACTGATCGGGCACCGCCCTACGCGACCCTTCAGCCGCGTTCATCGCAATCCAAAGCGCCTTTTCTGTCGCCCCAGTTAGGGCTTCGCGCACAGATGGCGGCAGCTGTTCAAGCAACGACTCTGCCGAGCCACCGACACTGTTCAACAGCTTAACGCCCGGCCCTCCGGCGGATTGGTAAAATCCGGCCAAACGGTCCAGTTCCGCTTCGGCATTGAGTTTTCCGACAAGAACCATGTCCTGCATAAGTACCCTCCTGCCCCTAGAACATCGGCACTTACCGCAACGGTTTCAATAGCTCAGCGGCTCCAGCGGGTTACCGGACCAGTTATTCCGTCCCATCCGCCGGGTATCAGGTCCACGCCCAGAACCCGATCCGGGTTGGTTGGCGGGGGCATCTCGACCCCGGTCAGACGGGTGAATCCAAACCGAGCATAATAGGGTGCATCCCCGACCAACATGACCCTGTCCCAACCCTTGGTTCGCCCGGCCCGCAATCCTTCATGGATCAAAAATCCACCCAGTCCTTCACCTTGATGGGTCGGGTGGACGGCCACAGGGCCCAAAAGCAGCGCGTCCTGATCGCCAACATGCACGGGCCAGAATCTTATTGCACCTGCCAGGATATCCTGCCCGTCCCGCACCACTTGTGACAAGCCTGACATTGGCGGAACATCATCGCGCAGGCGGTACGAAGACAGCGCCTCGCGCCCGGGCGCAAAGCACAGATCGTACAAAGCCTCGACCTCCCACCAATCGTCCGGCTCCTCCGGCCTGATCACGAATTGCTGCACTCTGCCCTCTTTTCCTAGCTGGAATTCGCCCTAGCACTTCGTTACGCCTTGGGCAAACGCTTGGAGACCTTATGTTCTATCGCCCAGAAGACGGCCACGGCCTGCCACACAATCCGTTCAACGCCATTATCACCCCGCGCCCGATCGGCTGGATATCAACCCGTGGCGCGGATGGGACCAACAACCTCGCGCCCTATTCGTTCTTTAATGGTGTGGCCTACACACCCCCGCAGGTCATGTTTGCCTCGACCGGAACCAAGGCCGATCAGGACGGTGGAAAGGACAGCATCGCCAATATCGAGGCAACAGGCGTATTCTGCGTGAACGTTGTCGCCCACGCCCACCGCGACGCAATGAACGCCAGTTCAGCCGCGCTGCCCAAACATGTCGACGAGTTCAAACACGCCGGCCTTACCGCAATCGAATGCGAGACCATCCCCTGCGCCCGTGTCGAAGGTGCCCCAGCCGCATTGGAATGCAAGCTCACGCAGATCGTGACCCTGCCCGGACAGGCGAACCGGGTTGTGTTCGGCGAAGTGACAGGAGTGCATCTGCACGACGACCATATGCGGGATGGCAAATTCGATGTGACGTCTTTCAAACCACTGGCACGGCTTGGCTACCGGGATTATTCGGTCGCGTCCGAGCTGTTCAGCCTTTCAAGACCGGATGACTAATGCCTTTACCTGACGCATCGCGCCGATACCCAATCACATTGCCTGACGGCTCGGACCACCCGGGAACGGTCTTCCTGTCTCAGGCTATCGACCACCCCAGAATAGAAGCCGGTGAATACAGCTATGCGTCGGATTTCGACGCACCAGAGGATTGGGCGCAGCGCCTTGCCCCTTATCTATTCCCGTTTTCCCGCGAAAAACTTGTCTTGGGTAGATTCTGTCAAATCGCCCACGGCGTCCGGTTCATCACTTCATCGGCCAATCACGCCATGAGCGGGGCGACATGCTATCCTTTTCCCGTTTTCGATCCCGAAAAGCTGTTGGAATATCAACCTGACAGGCGCGATACCGTGATCGGAAATGACGTTTGGATCGCATACGGTGCCTTGATCATGCCTGGCGCTGAAATCGGAGATGGCGCCATTATCGGTGCAGGATCCGTCGTGCGCGGAACAGTACCGCCGTATGCAATCGTGACAGGCAATCCTGCAGAAGTACGACGGTATCGGTTTGAGGCCGGTACAATCGACCGGCTGCTTGCTTTGAAGTGGTGGGATTGGCCAACTGATCTGATTACCGAAGCCGAAAGTGCTCTGCTGTCCGGAAACGTCGATATGCTGGAGCGTTTAGCCCCCTAAAAAAGGCGGCCCATTTGGCCGCCTTTCACAATCAGTGCCCACCCAGAATGCCGGTGCGAACAGAATAATCGACCGCCAGCGCGTAATCGGGGTCATCGTCGCTGTCGACCATCAAATGGCCTGCCTTGTTCAGCAGTTTGTGACAGTCACGACTGAGGTGACGGAGCATGACGCGCTTTCCTGCGGTTTCATATTTCGAAGCGATGTTCTCGATGGCCTGCAATGCCGACTGATCCACCACACGGCTTTCGGCAAAATCGACAATCACGGTTTCCGGGTCGTTTGAAACGTCGAATATCTCAACAAATCCCTCGGACGAACCAAAGAACAGCGGCCCTTGAATCTCGTAGACCTTTGCGCCTTTTTCCGTCAGTGAATCGCGGGTGATTGCATGGATACGCTTGGCGTTATTCCAAGCATAAGCCAGGGCCGAGACGATCACACCAACAACAACCGCTACCGCCAGGTCCTCCATCACAGTCACGACTGTCACCAGCACGATGACAAACGCGTCCATCAAAGGCACTTTGCGCATGATCTTGAACGAATTCCAGGC
This sequence comes from Ruegeria sp. YTSA108, assembly GCF_059610185.1. Lineage (NCBI taxonomy): Bacteria > Pseudomonadati > Pseudomonadota > Alphaproteobacteria > Rhodobacterales > Roseobacteraceae > Ruegeria > Ruegeria sp. YTSA108. The sequence goes on from NZ_JBXWND010000012.1 coordinate 99,060, forward strand.
GAAGGTCCCGATCACCACCATGAACATGACCCCGACCAAAGCGGCCAATGGAATCTGCTCAATCAGCGGGGAGGCGAACAGGATGAATACCAACAGGAACAGCGCCGCTGCGATACCGGCAATGCGCGTACGCCCACCTGATTTCACGTTGATCATGGACTGACCTATCATGGCACAGCCGCCCATGCCTCCGAAAAAGCCAGTGGCCACATTGGCAAACCCTTGGGCGATACATTCTTGCGAGGCACCGCCACGTTTGCCGGTGATTTCGCCAACAAGGTTCAGGGTCAGAAGCGACTCGATCAGGCCAATCGCTGCCAATATTACGGCGTATGGCAGGATGATCTCAAACGTCTCCCAGTTCAGCGGCACCATCGGGATGTGGAACGGCGGCAAGCCACCTTCGATCGAGGCAAGATCGCCCACCCGTGGGACGTCCAGTCCAAAACCAATCACCAATGCTGCGACGACCATGATCCCTGCCAAAGGCGCCGGGACAATGCGTGTAATGCGCGGCACGATAAGGATCACCGCCATAGTCAGGCCGACCAGACCCAACATGGTAAAAAGCTGAATACCGGAAAGCCATTCGCCACCGCTCATGCCATGGCCCGTGTTTTCCATGCTGCCGGGAACTTTGAACTGGCCCATCTGGGCCAGAAAAATCACGATGGCCAATCCGTTCACAAACCCCAGCATCACTGGATGTGGTACCAGCCTGATAAAACGCCCCCAGTGCATCGCCCCTGCGATCAGCTGCAGTATTCCCATCAAAACAACTGTAGCGAAGAGGTATTCGACCCCATGTTCTGCCACCAAGGCAACCATCACCACGGCCAGGGCCCCGGTTGCGCCCGAAATCATACCCGGACGCCCACCGATCAGTGCAGTAATCAGCCCCACCATGAACGCAGCATACAAACCAACCAGAGGATGCACGCCCGCGACAAACGCAAAGGCCACCGCCTCAGGGACCAAAGCAAGTGCAACCGTCAGGCCGGACAGCAGCTCGATCCGAAGGCGCGAGACGGTCAGGCCCTCATCCGGAACCCAACGAAGATCAGGTTTGGCGATACGATTGGCAAAGCTTGCCAGCATAGCTCGGGGCATAGGGCGTCCTGTTGGTTTATGGGTTCGCGCGAAAAAGGGACTTCTATCTGTGAACCGGTTTTTGAGCCACCGCATCAGGCGGGAGGCTGATATGCGCAGCACGCATAGCACATATCTCGCGAATAGGTGAATTGATGTCGGTTCGTTGCCGTCACACCTTGGCTTGATGCTCTGCCTGGCTCGGATAGCAACGACCCGAACCCCTGCGAAAAAGTGATAGAACCACCGGGCGTTCACCCTTGTCAAACCAGGCAGCCCAGCGCACAAATCCTTGAACAAGCACCGTAATCGGAGAAAACCAGTGACCCAGACCAAGATTGCCGTCATCGGCGGATCAGGCATTTACGACATCGACGGATTGGAGAATGCGCAATGGGTCTCGGTTGAAACGCCTTGGGGTAAACCTTCGGACCAAATACTGACCGGCGCGCTGAACGGGATCGAGATGGCTTTCCTGCCTCGCCACGGGCGTGGCCACATTCATTCGCCGACGGACGTGCCCTATCGCGCCAATATTGACGCGCTGAAACGTCTGGGGATCACGGATGTGATCTCGATCTCGGCCTGCGGATCATTCCGCGAGCATATGGCGCCCGGAGATTTTGTTGTCGTCGACCAGTTCATCGATCGCACCTTTGCGCGGGACAAAAGCTTTTTTGGCTCTGGCTGCGTGGCCCATGTCAGCGTTGCACACCCAACCTGCCCGCGCTTGTCAGATGCTTGTGAGACTGCTGGCAAGGCCGCCGGCATCACCGTTCATCGCGACGGCACCTATCTGGCGATGGAGGGGCCGCAGTTCTCGACACTGGCAGAATCCAAAATGTACCGCGAGCATTGGGGCTGCGATGTGATCGGAATGACCAACATGCCCGAGGCTAAACTCGCCCGAGAAGCCGAGCTTTGTTATGCTTCGATCGCGATGGTCACCGACTATGACAGTTGGCACCCGGACCATGGCGAGGTCGACGTGACCGCCATTATCGCCACCCTGACCGGGAACGCCGAAAAAGGCCGAGCGCTGGTCAAGGGCTTGCCAGAGTTGCTGGGGGCAGCGCGCCTGCCCTGCCCGCACGGGTGTGACCGGGCGCTGGAATACGCGATCCTGACCGCGCCAGAAAAACGTGATCCGGCGCTGCTGGCGAAACTGGACGCAGTCGCGGGGCGGGTGCTCTAGCGATTGGTATCAACCCTATTCCGGTCGGCCGCATCAGTACTTAACCGAAAGGCAGCCTTTTAAGTTCGGTACGGGCGGCAGGGAACGGAGAGGATAGGAATGAAACGGCTCGAGGCCCTGGACGCCGCACGCTTTCTGGCATTTTGCGGCATGGTGCTGGTGAACTTTCGCATCGCGGCGCAGGTCAAACCGACAGATGACTGGGCATCGGCGCTTGTCGATGCACTGGAAGGTCGTGCTGCTGCATTGTATGTCATTCTGGCCGGGATCGGTATTGGCCTGTCCAGCCCTTCTGCTAGGATTCTGTTACGACGGGCTGCATTTCTGTTCGTACTTGGCCTGATCAACATGACCATGTTTGAGGCCGATATCCTGCATTTCTATGCATTGTATTTTGTTGTCGGCGCGGCGTTTCTGTCCTCGTCGATCTTTGGGTTGTGGCTTGGCGCATGCAGTGTCGTTGTCCTGGCCGTTCTCGCCAGTCTTATCTTTGACTATGATCAGGGATGGGACTGGCTTTCCCTGACCCATACCGACCTGTGGACGATACCGGGCTTTGTACGAAACTTGCTGTTCAATGGTTGGCACCCCGTTCTACCTTGGGCAGCGTTCTTGCTGATCGGTATGGCGATTGGGCGATCGCAACTACAGACGGTCTGTGTTCAGCACCGTTTGATCATGTGGGGATTTGGCGCAGCCGTTCTGGCCCTGTTTCCGCAAAAGCTGACAACCGATCCTGACCTGGCCGCCTATCTGGGCACTCAATCCATCCCTCCGGGGCCGTTTTACATTTTGGCCGGGGCTGGAACCGCCTGTGTGGTGATCGGCCTGTTGCTAAAGCTCTGGCCGCGGATTCAGGGGCTGGGCGCCGCGATGGCGCTGACTGCGCCCGGACGGCAAAGCCTGACGCTTTATATTGCGCATATCGTAATCGGGATGGGCATTCTGGAAGAGGCCGGCCTGCTGGACGGATCGCTCAGCGCGCCACAGATCGTTGGCTACGCCTTGGGTTTCTGCGTGCTGTCCTCAGGATTTGCGCTGCTATGGTTCCTGCGCTTCAGACGCGGACCACTTGAGGCGTTGATGCACCGCGTGACCCGGCCCTCAGGGGCTTGACCTTTGCCCATCACCAAAGCTTGATACTGGCGTATCTTAATCGGAGATCACATGCCCTTTGACATCTGGCTGGCCTTTGTGGCCGCATCCACCGCTTTGCTGCTGATCCCCGGCCCCACTGTTCTGCTGGTGCTCAGCTATGCGCTGTCCAAAGGCCGCAGCGTTGCCGTAGCCTCGGCCACCGGGGTGGCGGTTGGCGATTTGGTGGCCATGACAGCCTCATTGCTGGGATTGGGGGCGTTGGTGCTGGCCTCAGCTACGTTGTTTTCTGTCCTAAAGTGGGTCGGCGCGGCCTATCTGGTCTGGCTGGGCATCAAGTTACTGCGCAGCGCCCCATCGGCGGGGCTGCAAGCGGTTGAACCTGACGCAGATATCACTGCGCGAGGCGTCTTTGGTCACGCGGCCGCTGTAACCGCCCTGAACCCCAAATCGATTGCGTTCTTTATCGCCTTCGTGCCGCAATTCCTGCGCCCTGCCGAACCTTTGGGCCCTCAATTCGCGATCCTGATAGGCACCTTCGTCGGGCTGGCCTGGTTGAACGCATTGGCCTATGCCCTTTTGGCAGATCGGCTGCGCCATATGATCGGCCGCGCAAGCACCATTCGTGCATTGACGCGTTTCGGGGGGCTGACCCTGATCGGTATGGGGATCGCCACGTCAATCCTGCGTCGCCCGGCCTGAGGGCCTAATCTACAGCGTGATCCTTCATAAATCCGCGAATAAACCGCCTGATTTCCCGCGCCGCCGACGTGTCGAGTTCCCTGCACAGCTCTACAAAAGCATCGCGCTCGCCACGATCCAGCCGCAGAACCAGCTGGCTGTCCTTTTTGACTGAAATCTTACGATCTGTCCCCGACATGCACTTTGTCTCCAAAAGACTTCAGAAGAAATAAAACGTATATACTTAGTATATATAAAACATATGATGGGCAGCTAACAACCTTGCGGAATCTTTGCAAGTAGCCTGTGTTCAATTCAGGTAATTCTTTTTCGGAACCAACGCATTGGCTAAAAAAGACGACGTCTCGGAAAACCTATCTGGTTTTTTCGGTGAGATAGGCAATCGCACGTTCTAGGAAGATTGCAAGCCAGCACGTTCATTCTGTTCTTGCATGACCGTCCCCGATGGGCCAAACAACCCAGCGTGTTTTGACGCCAGAAGGGGTTGGTCATGTCAAGAAACAAGTCGGTCAAGGATTACATCCGAACCATCGTCGATTTTCCGCACGAAGGGATCATGTTTCGGGATGTCACCACCTTGTTTGCGGACCCGCGCGGGTTTCGCATGGCGATTGACCAGATGTTGCACCCCTATGCTGGCGAACAGATCGACAAGGTCGTGGGGCTTGAGGCGCGCGGTTTCATTTTGGGCGGCGCCATCGCTCATCAGCTGAGCGTCGGTTTCGTCCCCATCCGCAAAAAGGGCAAGCTGCCCGGCACAACAATCAGCCAGGATTACACGCTGGAATATGGCGAGGCTATCGTCGAGATTCACGATGACGCCATCCAACCGGGTGAGAAAATTCTGGTCGTGGATGACCTGCTAGCCACCGGAGGCACCGCCGCCGCCGGGATCAAACTGATCGAACGGCTGGGCGGCGAGATCGTGTCATGTTCCTTCATCATTGACCTGCCAGAACTGGGCGGGCGCAAGGTTCTGGAAGAGATGGGCATGGATGTTCATGTCCTGTGCGAATTCGAAGGACTCTGACGGATCCCGCACTTACAGCCGCAGGACCGCGCCGGGGTTCATGATCCCTTTGGGGTCCAACGCCGATTTGATCGCCCGCATCGCGCTCAATTTGACCGGATCGCCATATCGCTCCAGATCTTCGGTCTTCAATCGCCCGATACCGTGCTCTGCGCTGACAGAGCCCTGGAACTCATGCACAAGGTCATGAACGGCTCTTTTTACCTTCGCACTTTCGGCGTCATACTCTGACCGGGAATGCCCGTTTGGCGGAAACACATTGTAATGTAGGTTGCCGTCGCCCAGATGCCCGAAACAGTTCACCCGATACGGACCAAGCGCGGCCACAACATCTGCACCACGCCGGATAAATTCTGGGATGGCCGAGATCGGCACCGAGATATCGTGGCTTGAGACCGACCCGATCAGCCGGTTTGCATCCGGAATACGCTCGCGCACGGCCCACATGTCCTGCCGCTGCGCCTCGCTTTGTGCAATCACCGCATCGGTGACCAGCCCACGTGCCTCAGCGGCCTCGTACAGCACCTCAAACGCGGTTTCAGGTGATTGGCCCATCGACAAGCCAATCTCGATCAGTACAGACCATTCGGGCGGCTCGGCAAAGGCCTGCCGCGTGTCTGGCAGAACCTCACTCAGGAACAAAAGACCCTGTTGGTGAAGCAATTCAAATGCACTGACGCTGTCCCCCATGAGGTCCCGCGCCAGCGCCAGAAAATCAACCGCCGCTTCGGCAGAGGTGACCTGAACCATGGCCGTTCCAACCGCCTCAGGGCGGGGAAACAGCTTGAGTGCCGCCGCAGTGATGATCCCTAGCGTCCCTTCGGCTCCGATCAAAAGATTGCGCAGATCATACCCGGTATTGTCCTTTCGCAACCGGCTGAGCCCATGCCAGATTTCGCCGCTTGGTAGAACCGCCTCAAGGCCCAGACACAGGTCACGGGCGTTTCCATAGCGCAACACGTTAACTCCCCCTGCATTTGTCGACAGGTTCCCTCCGATCCTACATGACCCCTGTGAGGCAAGGGAAAGTGGAAATAACCGGTTCGCGCCTTCGGCAGCCGCCTGCACATCTGCAAGGATCACACCACCTTCTGCAATCATCACATTCTCTGTCGGATAGACAGCCCGGATCGCTGTCATCCGCTCTAGCGAGATCAGCAAAGGCGCAGGCCCGTCCGACGTCACCTGACCGCCAACCACACCGGTGCCGCCCCCATATGGCACCACCGGGACCGATGCCTCGGCAGCCAATCGGATCAGAACCGCCACCTCCTCGGCCGTTCTGGGCACCGCAAGCACCCCCGCCTGCCCGGAAATCCGACGGCGCGGCTCCTCGAGATATCGCGCGGTGACCGGTCGCAGCACTTCATCCGGCAAGGCGGCGCGAATTGATTGGGTGAATTGATCGTCTGCGGGATTCAGGGTCATGCCCATTCCTTGCCCAAGGCAACGGGTCCCGACAAGCCCTATTCCAACTCGATCAGGTATTGCGGCTCTAACACAACCACCGTTGGCCGGTCCGGAAGTGAGCGCAGGGATACGGTGATTTCCGACACGCCATCGCGCTCAACCGGGAAATCGCCCCTGACATCCACCAGAAACCGATCCAGCGAATAGTCCGAAAACCAATGCATCGGAATAATGACCGAGCTTTTCAACCGTTTCAGAACAGAGATCATTTCGGGCAGCGGCATGGTCGTCCCGCCATCAACGGCGGCCATGACAACATCCAACCGCCCAAGGGCCGCAAATTGCGCGTCCGATGGGACGTGGTGCAGATGACCCAGATGCCCGATACACAAGCCCGCCACCTCAAACACAAAGATCGAATTGCCACGTTCTTCGACCCCGCCATAAACAGAACGGATATCGGTCGAGACATTGCGCACCAGCATCTCGTCCAGATCCAGATGATGTTCGATCCCCTCCCCGAACACGCCCCACCCCTCCAGCACATGCGGAATGGCGGGATCGGGGTATTCGGTCCAATGGGTGCCATGGGCGTGGTTCATCGTCACCACATCGGGAATCAGACTGGCCCCGCCGATGAACCCGGTGAAATCCGTCACGGCGTTCAACCCGCCCTGCGTCTGGATCAGGAAAGACGCATGCGCGACATAGCTGATCCGAACCGAATGCTCCGGCACCGGATCCTGCCAGGCTGCTTTATGCAGGTACTCGATCCCCGGCGCCGCATCCGCAATGGCGATGCAATGGCTTGGCCGACGCTCCTGCGCCACAGCCCCGCCCGAGATCACCATCAATGCAAAAACCACCCAGCGCATGACGTGATTGTAGCGCAAGAGCCCGCCAAGTCATGCCCCTAGTTCATCTGGCCAAAAATACCTCGGGGTTTGGGGCAGAGCCCCAATGGCCTCACCGAGGCCACCTACCCCGCTTCTGTCTTCCCGCGCCGGTCCGACCGCAGACAGGCATATAACACATGCGTTCGCCAGCGCCCGTCAATCTGCAGATAGGACTGCGCCACGCCTTCGTATTTAAAGCCCGAGCTTTCCAGCAATCCGCGCGAGGGTTTGTTTTCGGGCAGGCAGGCCGCCTCGATCCGGCTCAGGTCCAACCGCGTGAAGGCATGATGGACCACCGCGCCAATAGCCTCGCGCATATACCCGTTGCGAGCAAAGGCTTGGCCCGTCCAATAGCCCAGGGTCCCCGCCTGTGCCGGGCCACGGCGCACATTGTCCAGGGTGATTGCACCGACCAGCAGGTCATCAGAGCGCCGGAACAGAAATAACGGGATCGCCGTCCCACTCGCAACCGAGCGCTGCGCCCAGTAGACACGGTTAGTAAAGGATTTCCGGCTCAAGTGGTCCGAGGCCCAGATCGGCTCCCACTGGGTCAGAAAGTCTCTGGACGAGCGTCGCAGCGCCGCCCAGTCGTTAAAATCGGAGTGCACGGGCGGGCGCAAGCTGAGCCGCTCGGTTTCAAGTTTCAGCTTGCGTCTGCCCAGAAGCATCACGCCGCGCGCCTCTCCTGCAAGTCCGCGAGTGTGGGTGCACCTGATACCGGACCATACAGCGCCAGCGCCGCTGGCGCTTGTGCTGCTATCTGCTCGGCAAAGCTGCGGACATCTTCGGTGCTGACCGCGTCAATCTTGGCGACTGTATCCTCAAGCGACGGCACCCGTCCCCAGATCTGCACCAGACGCGCCAGACGCTCGGCCCGGTTCGAGGGGCTTTCCAGCCCCATCAGCATTCCGGCCTTCATTTGCGCACGAGCACGGGCGACCTCTTCGGGGCTCATATCCTCGGCGGCACGTTTCATTTCGTCAATGGTGATCGTCGCCAACTCACCGATCTGATCCGCAGATGTGCCCGCGTAGATCGTGGTAGTGCCCGTGTCGGCATAGGCGCCGGCCTGGGCAAAGATCGTATAGCAAAGCCCGCGTGTTTCCCGAACTTCCTGAAACAAGCGCGAAGACATACCCCCGCCCAGCGCGGTCGAATAAATCTGCGCGGTATAGATCGCGTCGTCGCGATAGCCGGGGCTTTCCAGCGCCAAAGCGAAATGAGCTTGCTCCAGTTCTTTCTCCTGCCGCGCCTCACCACCGGTAAATCGGGCCACTTCAGGGATCAAACCCTTGCGTGGTTGCAGGTGACCAAACATCTCTTCGGCAGTTTTCATCAGTGCATCGTGATCCACCGCACCAGCAGCGGATAGGATCATCTGTTCAGGGCCATAATGCTCGGCCACGAAACCCGACAGATCCTCGCGCGAGAATGCGCTGACGCGTTCAGTGGGGCCAAGTATGGTCCGGCCCAGGGGCTGATCGTGATAGCTCTGCTCTTGCAGCCAGTCAAAGATTACATCGTCGGGCGTGTCATAGGCCTGACCGATTTCCTGTAGGATCACACCGCGTTCGACCTCAATCTCGCGCGGATCGAAGATCGGGTTCAGGACGATGTCACCGATGACATCCATCGCCAGCGCCACATCGTCTTTTAGAACGCGCGCGTAATAGGCCGTCACTTCGCGCGAAGTATAGGCGTTGATATACCCGCCCACATCCTCGATCGCTTCGGCAATTTGCAGCGCGGATCGCCGTTTGGTTCCCTTGAACGCCATATGCTCAAGGAAATGGGCTATGCCATTTTGTTCGATCCGCTCATTTCGCGCACCGGCGGTTACCCAGATGCCTATGGCCGCAGATTGCAGCCCCGGCATATATTCACTGACGATACGGAAGCCGTTCTTCAGTTGGTCTTGTCTGACAGTCACTCGGCGATATGCCCTTTGATATGATCCTCAAGGGCGCCCAGATCATTGGCGATGCGGGTCACCCGTTCCGGACGTTCATACAGATCAGACATGCGAGAGGGAAGAGGCGGATGTATGCCACTCGCATTCTCGACCGCAGCCGGGAACTTGGCCGGGTGTGCGGTCGCCAAAGTGATCATCGGGACGTTCGCGTCGCGGTGCTCCTCGGCAACTTTGATACCCACGGCAGTATGGGGGCAGACCAGTTCGGTGCTGTGGGCCAGCGTGGCTGTGATCGTCGCCAGTGTTTCCTCTTCGGACACGCGGCCCGAGTCGAAGCTTTCGCGCAACGCTTCCATCGCGCCTTGGCCGACATTGAAGCCGCCCGTCTTCAGCTCGTCCATCAGCTGAGCCACAGAATTGCCATCCTCGTCATAGGCATAATACAGCGCCCGTTCAAAGTTCGAGCTGACCTGAATATCCATCGAAGGGCTAATCGAAGGGATCGTGTCTCCCTTGAAATACCCTTCGCCTGCCAGACACCGATGCAGAATGTCATTCTGGTTGGTCGCCACTACCAACCGGTCAATCGGCAAGCCCATGCGTTTGGCCAGGTAGCCCGCAAAGATGTCCCCGAAATTACCCGTAGGCACGGTAAAGCTGACCTTGCGATGTGGCGCGCCAAGGCTGACCGCAGCTGAGAAGTAATAGACGATCTGTGCCAGCACGCGGGCAAAGTTGATCGAGTTCACCCCCGCCAGTTTCACACCGTCACGGAAGTCGAAATCGTTGAACATATCCTTCAACGCGGCCTGACAGTCGTCAAAGTCCCCGTCGACGGCCAGAGCATGCACATTGTTGTCCGCAGGTGTGGTCATCTGACGACGCTGCACCTCGGAAACGCGGCCATGCGGATACAGGATAAACACGTCTACCGCATCCAGCCCCCGGAACGCCTCAATCGCGGCCGAACCGGTATCACCGCTGGTCGCGCCCACGATAGTCACCCGATCCCCGCGACGCTTCAGCGCCACCTGGAACAACTGACCGATTAGCTGCATGGCGAAGTCTTTGAAGGCCAGTGTCGGGCCGTGAAACAACTCCAGCAGGAAGTGGTTCTCGTTCAACTGCTTCAACGGTGCGCGGGCGTCATGGCCGAACCCTTTATAGGCGCGGGCAATGATCTGTTTGAACTCATCTTCCCCAAATGATCCGCTGACATAGGGCCACATCACGCGAAAGGCGATGTCCTCATAAGACAGTCCTGCCAACGCGGCGATTTCATCGTGGCTCAAGACCGGGATTTCAGCGGGCAGATACAGGCCTCCGTCGCGGGCCAGCCCGGTCAGCATCGCCTCTTCAAAACTCAGTTCGGGCGCCTGCCCGCGGGTTGAGACATATTTCATTGCGCTTCACTTTCTGATGGGGCGCGACCGCGCCACAGGAAATAACCAGTCATCGCAGCCCAGACCAAAGCCAGGCCAAACCATGTGATTGCGTACCCCAGGTGATCATTCGGGATGCCTGCTGTATTCACCGGCAAAGGTGTCAAATTCGGATCGGTCCGGGATCGTGCGATTACCAGAACCGGGTCGGTTCCCAGAGCTGCAGCAAGATTGGGAACATCGCGGGCAAACCAGATATTGGCATCCACATCTGGCTCGGGCGTATAGCCGTCGATCTCATCCGGCCAGTGCAGATTGCCCGTCAGTTCGATCTGCCCGGTTTGTCTTTCAACCTGTTTGGCAGTGGTTGGGATAAAACCGCGATCGACCAGAATAGTCCGGTCGCCAGTATCGAAAGCTTGGATAACCCGATAGCCAGCGCCTACTTGTTTCACCGAAACCAGAACATGGATTTCACCCGGCTGCATCTCACCCTGGACGAAAACCGGTAGGTACTTGTCCCGTGTCTCGGAAGGCTGCTGCGGCAGGGAAACAGGCTCGGCAGAGATCCGGTCGTTAATCTCGGCCAACACGTCTTGTTTCCACCCAAGCCGCTGTAGCTGCCAGACGCCCAGCGATACAAGTACGCCCAGACCGGCGAGCCCGAAGATCAGCAGGAAAGTTATGCGGCGCATGGCGGGGTCAAACCTTGTTGCAGAAACCGGCGTCTTGTTAAGGGCGGTGTGAACTGAATTGCAACCACCCATTTGTATCGGGTGCAATCTTGCACCCTGATAGAGAAAAAGCCGCCCTTGGGGGCGGCTTTTGCAATTTTGTTACCGGTCCGACGTCAGATCAAAGGGGCTTGTCCCCAGATATAGACTGCGAAGAACAGGAACAGCCAGACAACGTCAACAAAGTGCCAGTACCAGGCCGCGGCCTCGAAACCGACGTGCTTTTCCGGCGTGAAATCACCCTTCAGTGCCCGGATCAAACAGACCGACAAGAAGATGGTGCCGATAATCACGTGGAAGCCGTGAAAGCCGGTTGCCATGAAGAAGTTCGAATAGAACTGATCACCACCGAATTTCCAGCCCTCATGGGCCAGCAATTCGTAGTACTCAAAGCCCTGCAGAGCGGTAAAGGCGATGCCCAAAACGATACCAATAGCGAGGCCGTTGATCAGCGCCTTGCGGTCATTGTCATGCACCAGCGCGTGGTGCGCCCAGGTGATGGCACAGCCCGAAAGCAGCAGGACCAGCGTGTTGATCAGCGGCAAGTGGAACGGGTCAACCGCGTGGATATCCGGCTGGATGTATTCGGTGCCCGCATAGTCGTACATCGGGTACATGCGGTGTTTGAAGAACGACCAGAACCAGGCGAAGAAGAACATCACCTCGGACATCACGAATAGGATGAACCCATAGCGCAGGCCAATGCGCACGACCGGCGTGTGATCGCCTACACGGCTTTCGGCCACCACTTCGGACCACCAGGCGAACATGGTGTAAAGAACCGCGACAAGACCGGCCCAGAACATGTAGGAGGTGACGCCGTGCATCCAGAGGACGGCTCCGAACAACATCACAAAGCCGCCCGCAGCGCCGATCAGTGGCCAGATCGAAGGGGTCAGAATGTGGTAATCATGATTTTTTGCGTGTGCCATCAGCGTCCCTCACCTACAGGCGTTAGTTCTTGTTTGTATCACCCTGAACATCAAGGGCGGCATAGCCCTCGGGCAGGTCAATTTCGTAGAATGTATACGACAGAGTGATCGTATGCACATATTTGGCTTCCAGATCCTCGACCATTTCGGGATCGACGAAAAAGCTCACCGGCATCTGAACCCGTTCTCCGGGTTGCAACACCTGTTCTTCAAAACAGAAACAGGCGATCTTCTGGAAATACCCACCGGCCGAATAAGGCGCAACGTTGTAAGACGCCTGACCGGCAATCGGGCGGTCCGTGGGGTTATATGCCTCATAGAAGGCCAGGCCCGTTTCACCGATGCGGATTTCCATCTGGCGCTCGACCGGCTTAAATTCCCAGGCCATGTCTTTCGCCTTTGAGGCGTCAAAGCGAACGGTAACAGTGCGCTCAAGGATGTCCTCTGGCGCGGCTTCAGCCACTCCGGTTGTGCCGCCATACCCGGTGACCCGGCAAAACCAGTCGTAAAACGGCACCGAAGCCCAGGCGAGGCTGCCCATCAGAACAACAACGCCGACGGTTTGCACGACGGTTTTTTGCGGCCCTGTGAGCGCCATCAGTTCTGCACCTCTTGCATGGCCCTGTTAAAATCGGTCCCTGAGACTTTGACGATCGTCAGCCCAAAGATCAGCACGATGAATGCAGCAAGCGTCAGGCCAACGCCCAGATTTCGGCTGAACCGACGTTGATGCAACTCATGGCTTTTGCGCAGGCTCATGCCCAGCCTCCCAGCCCGTAAGGCCTCAGCAGTGCTTCGGCAAGGATCGCGCCGAAATGCAGGAAAAGATACAGCAGCGAGAGCTTGAAAAAGCCACGCTCAACTTTGAAGTTATCAGCCTCGGAGTCATCCTCGGTCCGACGCGAGATTGCCCATGCTCCGCGCAGGAACAACGCGTTCAGTACAATAGCGACGGTCAGATAGATCGGGCCGCCGATTGCCGAAAAGCCGGTTCCAATCGCAAGCACTGCCAGCAGAACGGTGTAGACCAGAATATGCCAGCGCGTCGCCCGCCGACCATGGGTTACCGTCAACATCGGCACACCCGCATCGTCGTAATCCGACCGCATAAACAGGGCCAGCGCCCAGAAATGCGGCGGCGTCCACATGAAGGTAAGGGCAAACATCAGCCAAGGTTCGACGGACATGGATCCGGTTGCAGCGACCCAGCCGATGACCGGCGGGAAAGCCCCAGCTGCGCCGCCAATCACGATGTTCTGTGGCGTCGAGCGCTTGAGCCACATCGTGTAGACAACGACATAGAAGAAGATGGTGAAGCCCAGAAAGGCTCCGGCGAACCAGTTGGTTGCAAGACCCAGCATGATCACCGACAGGCCGGACAGTGCCAGGCCCAAGGCCATCGCTTCGCCCTCTTGTACCTTGCCCGACGGTATGGGGCGACCTTTGGTGCGCTTCATAACGCGGTCGATATCTGCATCCCACCACATGTTCAGCGCGCCGGATGCGCCACCTCCGATGGCAATGAACAATATCGCGCAGAACCCAACGAACGGATGTACCGGTACCGGCGCTGCCAGCAGACCAACAAGCGCCGTGAATACAACCAGCGACATCACGCGCGGCTTCAGCAGGGCGAAGTAATCGCCAAAGCTGGCCTCATTCGCATACGCTTGGGCGGTCGTTTGGCTTGCATTGATGCTTGCGTCGCTCATCTCGGGTCCTTTTGGGGCGAAGGCTGTGCGATCTCTCGCACAGCCTGCATCTAGTAGCAGGCGGGACGCATCCCACCCTTACTGAAATCAGTTCGAAGCGACCTGATAGTTCTGCGGCAGGCCCGCATACTCGTCGATCGCACCTTTCAGCCAAGCGTCATACGCCTCTTGGCTGACAACTTTGACAGTGATCGGCATATAGGCATGGTCCTTGCCGCACAGTTCCGAACACTGGCCGAAATAGATGCCTTCCTTTTCGGCCTCAAACCACAGCTCAGCCAGGCGTCCGGGTACACCGTCCTGCTTCACACCGAAGGACGGAATGGTCCAGGAATGGATCACGTCGGACGCAGTAACTTGCATCACGATGACCTTGCCAACCGGGACAACAACCGCTGTGTCGGTGGCCAGCAGCCACTCATCGTCGCTATACCCTGCGTCTGCCAGCTTGGCCCGCATCGCGTCATCCAGGACAAATGCCGTCACGTCCGCATCGGCGGGGCGAGTACCTTCGTCCAACGTGGCTGGGTGGCCGAGCAGATAGCTGTCGAATGCAAAATCGTGATCGACATACTCATATGTCCAATACCACTGGTTGCCGACAACCTTGATAACGACATCACCTTCGGGAATTTCCTGCTGCTTGAACAGAACCGGCAGAGAGAAAGCACCGATGAATACTAGAATCAGAATCGGACCCAACGTCCAGACGATCTCGACCGGAGTATAGTGCGAGAATCGCGCCGGGGTCGGGTTGACGCGTTGATTATAACGCATGATGCAGTAAACCAGCAGGCCCGCAACGAATATGCAGATCGCGGTAATAATCACCAGAATCATATTATCCAGGCGATGAATCCCCTCGGCAAGGCTTGTGGCTGCAGGCTGGAATCCTATGCCGCCGTCAACCGGCTGACCGATAATCTCAAGCTCCTGAGCCATGGCGGGAAGGCTGGAGAGGGCTGTCATAAGCCCCGAAAGCTTCAAAGCGTTCTTCATTTTCTGTCCTGATCGTTTGATCTTTGCGTCCCTGGCGAAAAGGTGTGAATCGGCCACACCTCACCCGTTGTCTTTGGCCGCGTTAAAAACCATATTCCTGCGGGTAGATAAAGCAAAATGCTTGCGTCAAACAGACGCTATTTTTGATCTGGATCAAACTCGAAAGGTCCCAAGAGATGCCCAACGACCCGTTTCGCCCGTTTGAAAGCGCTCTTCCACATGACGAAGCGCTTGCGGTACTGCAATCCGCCACCGCCGGGGCCGAGGACGGAGAACTGTACGTTGAACGCCGGAAATCCGAGTCTCTGGTCTTTGATGACGGGCGCTTGCGGACCGCTTCTTATGACGCGTCCGAAGGTTTCGGCCTGCGCGCCGTACAGGGCGAAGTGGCAGGCTATGCGCATTCAACGGACGTCTCGATTCCTGCCCTGAAACGGGCCGCCGAGACCGCGCGGCTGGCGGTCGGTGATGGTGGCGGAACGCTAGCTGATGCCCCCCGGGCCACCAACAAGCGCCTTTATACAGACGAAGACCCTATCGAATCTGCCAGTTTCCCCGTCAAAATCGAAACATTGCGCGAGATTGACGCCTTTGCCCGTGATCTTGATCCGCGTGTAGTACAGGTCAGCGCCACTATTGCTGCTGCGGTGCAGGAAGTTGAGATTCTGCGCCCTGACGGCATTCTGGTCCGCGATGTCCGCCCCATGACCCGGTTGAATATCTCGGTCATCGTGGAACAGAACGGCCGTCGTGAGAGCGGCTCGACCGGTGGAGGTGGCCGGATCGGCCTGGACGGGCTGATCGACCCAACCGACTGGCAGGATAAAGCCCGCGAGGCCCTTCGCATCGCCATGGTCAACCTCGAGGCTGTTCCCGCCCCTGCGGGCGTGATGGAGGTAGCACTGGGCCCTGGCTGGCCTGGCATCTTGCTGCACGAAGCAATTGGCCACGGCCTTGAAGGGGATTTCAACCGCAAGGGCAGTTCCGCCTTTGCCGGGCTGATGGGTCAACAGATCGCCTCCAAAGGCGTCACGGTCGTTGATGACGGCACAATCGCCGACCGGCGCGGATCAATCAGCGTCGATGATGAGGGCACACCCAGTTCGCGCACGGTGCTGATCGAAGACGGCATCCTGACCGGATATATGCAGGATCGCCAGAACGCCCGTCTGATGGGTGTTGCGCCAACCGGGAATGGGCGGCGTCAAAGCTATGCCCATAAACCAATGCCACGGATGACAAATACAATCATGCTGGGTGGCGATGCCGATCCCGCCGCTTTGGTAGCCGATATAAAGGATGGCATCTGGGCCGTAGGCTTTGGCGGCGGTCAGGTGGATATCACCAACGGCAAATTTGTGTTTTCCTGTACCGAGGCATACCGGGTTGAAAACGGCAAAATCGGCGCGCCGGTCAAAGGGGCAACATTGATTGGCGATGGCCCCTCTGCCCTCAAACGCGTTCGCGGGTTGGGCAACGACATGGCCTTGGATCCGGGAATGGGCACTTGCGGCAAGGATGGTCAATGGGTGCCTGTGGGCGTTGGCCAACCTACGGTCCTGATGGATGGGCTGACGATTGGCGGATCGGCGGCCTAATTAGAATCGGTCACTGCTTCCAAAGCGCAGGGTTAACGCCCGCTTTGGATATGCATTGATACTTTGCGGAGAGGTGTTTTCCGACTTCCGACTCGGCTGTATTTTTTGCCGTTGATTTTCAACAACCTACGCAACTGAGACACCCGAGCCTCGAAATATATCCGGAAAATTTGACGGGATTCACACGCTGTTAACCCTGGCAGCCGTAAACCAGTTCTGCAATCAGACGGAGCAACGGATGACCGAAGAGCAGCTTTCTTCCAATCACCCCACACTCCCACCCACCACGGAAGAGGATCGGTTTTCCTGGCTTCGTCTGTTGCGTTCTCGCAAAGTGGGCCCGGCGACGTTTCGGCGGCTGCTTCGCGAACATGGCTCGGCGCAGAATGCGCTGGCCGCGCTGCCGGAAATGGCACGCGCTGCCGGAATAGAAGGGTATGAAATCTGCCCGCCCGGCGTGATTGAGGCGGAACTCAAGGCCGCAAAAGCTGCCAATGCGCGGCTTTTGTGCCTAGGGTCCGCCGATTTCCCATCCGCTTTACATGATCTGAATGATGCTCCGCCAATGTTGTGGGCAATCGGTGACACCTCTCTTTTACAGCGCCCCTCGGTCGCTATGGTCGGTGCCCGCAACTGCTCATCTCTGGGCGCGCGAATGGCGCGCGGATTGGCGACCGATCTGGGAAAACAGGGTTATGTGATCGTTTCTGGCCTGGCCCGCGGGATTGATACCGCGGCGCACCTAGCCACGGTTGAAACAGGCACCATCGCCGTTATGGCGGGGGGGGTCGACGTGGTTTACCCTGCTGAAAATACCGATCTTGCCGCTGAAATCGCAGGTTCCGGGCTGCGCGTCTCGGAGCAACCCATGGGCGTCACGCCACAGGCGCGCCATTTCCCGCGTCGCAACCGGATCATCTCGGGCCTGGCAAAGGCCGTTATTGTGGTCGAAGCCGCCGCCAAATCCGGCAGCCTGATTACAGCGCGCGACGCCTTGGACCAGGGGCGCGATGTTCTGGCTGTGCCCGGACACCCGTTTGACGCACGCGCGGCTGGCTGCAACCTGCTGATCCGCGACGGTGCTACTTTGATAAGGTCTGCAGAAGATGTGATCGAAGCGCTACCGCAGCAAGCGAACCTATTCGAACCCCAGCAAATGCTCCAAAAGAATTTACCCCGCACACCATGCTCAACCAATGACCTGGAACGCCTAATTCTGACCCGGCTCGGCCCCTCTCCTATCGCCGAAGACCAGTTGATCCGCGATGTTGAGGCAACGGCGGGTGAAATTGCCCCGGTTTTGGTCGATCTGGAACTGGACGGACGTATTCAACGCCAACCCGGGGGTCTTCTGTCATTGACCGCCTGAGTGTTGGATATCCAATCTTACACATGTATCCCATTGAAATCGCCTATAAATCCTTGCTTTCAAAGGAACGCATTGACAATTCGCTCTTGCCCTACACATCTTGCACACTCATAGAAGGCGCCAATTCCGTCGAGCGAGGTTTCCCCTTAAATGCCTGTAGTTGTTGTAGAATCCCCTGCCAAGGCCAAAACAATCAATAAATATCTTGGCCCGGACTACACGGTTCTGGCGTCTTACGGCCATGTTCGAGATCTGCCGCCCAAAGATGGCTCGGTCGATACCGAGGATGAGTTTGCGATGAAATGGGAGGTCGGAAACGACAGCCGCAAACATGTCAAAGCCATCGCCGACGCGCTGAAAGAAGACAACGCCCTGATCCTCGCCACCGACCCCGATCGTGAGGGTGAAGCGATCAGTTGGCATTTGCAGGAAGCACTGACCAAACGCCGGTCGATCAAAAAGGATACGCCTGTCAGCCGGGTGACCTTCAACGCCATCACTAAGGACGCAGTGACCGAGGCGATGCGAAACCCCCGTCAGGTGGACATGCCACTTGTCGAGGCCTATCTGGCCCGCCGTGCGCTGGATTATCTTGTGGGGTTCAACCTGTCGCCCGTCTTGTGGCGCAAACTGCCTGGTGCAAAATCCGCAGGCCGCGTGCAGTCTGTCTGCCTGCGCCTGATCGTCGAGAGAGAGATGGAAATCGAGGCGTTCAAACCGGTGGAATACTGGTCGGTGCGCGCCCTGTTCGAAACACCCCGTGGTCAGACCTATGAGGCACGCCTAGTCACACTGGCCGGTAAAAAGCTGGACAAGCACGATCTGTCCAACTCAACCCAGGCCGAACTGGCGGTGCAGGCGATCACCAGCCGCGCGCTCAGTGTCACTTCGGTCGAGGCGAAACCCGCCGCTCGAAATCCCAGCGCACCCTTCATGACCTCGACCCTGCAGCAAGAGGCCAGCCGCAAGTTCGGCATGGGTGCGCGTCACGCGATGCAAGTGGCACAGCGCTTGTATGAGGCCGGCTACATTACCTATATGCGAACCGATGGCATCGACATGGCCCCCGAGGCCGTGGCGGCTACGCGCGAGACCATCGCCGACCGCTATGGCGCGGAATATGTGCCGGACAGCCCTCGCATTTATAAGAACAAGGCAAAGAACGCGCAGGAAGCCCACGAATGCATCCGGCCTACGGATATGACCCGCGATGCCAAAGCGCTGAAGGTAACGGACGACGATCAGCGCAAGCTCTATGACCTGATCTGGAAACGCACCATTGCCTGCCAGATGGCCGCTGCCCGGCTGGAACGCACAACTGTCGAAATCGGAAGCGAAGATGGGCAGGTTGGCCTGCGCGCGACCGGTCAGGTGGTGATGTTTGACGGGTTCATGCGTGTCTATGAAGAAGGCCGCGATGATGTCGCCGATGAGGATGACAAACGCCTGCCCCAGATCATGCAGGGCGACCCTGCACGGTTCTCTAAAACCACGTTGCGGGATCAGTTCACCAAAGCGACAAGCGATGGCACGGACCGGGCCGCGAAAAAGGCTATTCTGTCAGACAATGAATCAGTTCTGGCGCTGCAACATCACACTCAACCGCCGCCGCGCTATACCGAGGCGACGCTGGTCAAGCGGATGGAAGAGTTGGGGATCGGGCGACCGTCGACCTATGCCTCGATTGTCACAACGATTCAGGACCGGGAATATGTACGCAAGGACAAGAACCGGCTGATCCCCGAAGAAAAGGGGCGGATCGTCACGATTTTTCTGCTGAACTTCTTCCGTCAGTATGTCGGTTATGAATTCACCGCCAATCTGGAAGAACAGCTGGACGATGTGAGTGCAGGTGATCGGGACTATAAGGATCTGCTGAGCAAATTCTGGCGCGACTTCTCGGCCGCGATTGGCGAGACATCGGAACTGCGCATTTCCGAAGTGCTGGACAAACTGGACGAAGCACTGGCACCGCAGCTCTATCCGCCACGCGAGGATGGATCTGACCCGCGTGTCTGTCCGAAATGCGGCGCGGGCCAGTTGCACCTGAAAACTTCACGCACTGGCGGGTTCGTCGGCTGTGGCAACTATCCCGAATGCACCTATACCCGTCCTATCGCCGGTGAAGGTGCCGAGGGTGAAGAGCGCCTGCTGGGTGAAGATTCAGGTGATGATATCTGGCTGAAGACCGGTCGGTTCGGACCTTATGTTCAACGTGGAGAGCCAACGCCTGAGAACAAGAAACCTCCGCGCGCCTCGCTGCCACGTGGCTGGAGCAAGGATGATATGGATCTGGACAAGGCGCTGACATTGCTATCCCTGCCCCGCCAGATTGGTGAGCACCCCGAGGGCGGTATGATCAGCTCGAATTTCGGGCGGTTCGGACCATATCTGATGCACCAGCTGGCGGATGAGGCCAAACCGGTTTATGCAAACCTCAAAGACCCCAATGACGTGTTCGAGATCGGCATGAACCGCGCGGTCGAATTGCTTGCTGAAAAGCGCTCCAATCCGGGACGCGGACGCCGGGCTGCGGCCAAAGCGCTGAAAGAACTGGGGGAACATCCCGATGGTGGCGCAATGCAGGTTCTGGATGGGCGCTATGGTCCATATGTGAAGTGGGAAAAGGTCAACGCGACCATTCCCAAGGACATCAAACCCGAGGACGTAACGCAGGAAATGGCCATCGAACTGGTCAATGAGCGCGCGGCCCTGAAAGGGACCAAGAAAAAGGCGGCGCCCAAGAAAAAAGCCGCCAAGAAGACAACCAAGAAGGCCGGTTAGGTAGAAATACCACCCTTCGCCCGGTTTCATTGACTTCCCCGTGACGTGACGGCACAACCTGCCCAACACCATCTCATTGGGGGAGTTTTCCATGAAGAAAATCTATGCCAATGCCAACGAAGCGCTCGATGGCGTGCTTTCGGATGGCATGTTGATCGCCGCTGGCGGGTTTGGCCTGTGCGGGATTCCCGAGCTTCTGCTTGAGGCAATCAAGACCTCGGGTGCCAAAGACCTGACCTTTGCCTCGAACAATGCGGGCGTGGACGATTTCGGTATCGGTATCCTGCTGCAAACGAAGCAGGTCAAAAAGATGATCAGTTCATATGTGGGCGAAAACGCCGAATTCATGCGTCAGTACCTCAGCGGTGAGCTTGAACTGGAATTCAACCCTCAAGGCACCCTGGCCGAACGGATGCGCGCAGGTGGTGCCGGGATCCCGGGTTTCTACACAAAAACGGGCGTAGGCACTGTTATTGCCGATGGGAAAGAACACAAAGACTTCAACGACGAGACCTATATTCTCGAAGAAGGTATTTTTGCAGACCTGGCGATTATCAAGGCGTGGAAAGCCGACGACACCGGCAATCTGGTGTTCCGCAAGACCGCCCGAAACTTCAACGTGCCCGCCGCCACTTGCGGTAAGATCTGTGTGGTCGAAGTTGAAGAGATCGTGCCCCGTGGCTCTCTGGACCCTGACATGATCCACCTACCTGGAATTTACGTGCATCGTATCATTCAGGGCAATCACGAAAAGCGCATCGAACAGCGCACCACCCGCAAGAAGGAGGACGCATAATGCCCTGGGACCGGAATCAGATGGCCGCCCGCGCGGCGCAAGAGCTGGAAGACGGCATGTATGTAAACCTCGGCATCGGTATCCCGACGCTGGTGGCAAATTATGTTGGCGACAAGGATATCACCCTGCAATCCGAAAACGGAATGCTTGGTATGGGTCCCTTTCCTTTCGAGGGCGACGAAGACCCGGACCTGATCAACGCAGGCAAGCAGACGATCACCGAACTGTCTCGGACTGCTTATTTCGACAGCGCTACGTCTTTCGCCATGATCCGGGGCGGCAAAATCGCCGCGGCAATCCTGGGTGCCATGGAAGTGGATGAAAAAGGCGATCTGGCCAACTGGATGATTCCCGGCAAGCTGGTCAAAGGCATGGGCGGCGCGATGGATTTGGTTGCAGGTGTCGGACGTGTGATCGTGGTTATGGATCACACCAACAAACACGGTGAATCGAAAGTGCTGAAAGAGTGCACCCTGCCGCTGACCGGCAAGGGTGTTGTGGATCGCATCATCACCAATTTTGGAGTTCTGGATGTGGTCGATGGCGGCCTGAAGATCGTAGAGCTCGCAGATGGTGTCAGCGAAGATGAGATGCGCGCCGCGACACAGGCGACGATTGTCGACTGATCAATTCACCTAATGGCAAGGCCCACTTCAGTGTGGGCCTTGGTCAATTAAGAGCCTGAAACACGCACCCGTCAGAAATCAACTCGGGCGGTGTCGAACACAGCGCTCGCGCCACCTGAAAAGCCGCGAGAACCTTGGGCACATAGTCCCGTGTTTCCGCATAAGGCGGTACACCACCATGTTTGCGAACCGCACCCTCGCCCGCATTATATCCGGCCAGGACCAGGATCGGGTCGTTTCCAAACTCTTCCATCAGCCAGTTCAGGTATTTCACTCCGCCCGAGATGTTCTGCCCCGGGTGAAGGCTGTCCTCGACCCCAAATCGTTTCGCGGTCGCGGGCATAAGCTGCATCAGCCCCTGCGCCCCGGCCGAACTTTCCGCCTTCTCCCGGCCTGCCGATTCAACCGAGATGACGGCCAGCACCAACGCAGGCGACACATTTGTCCCTACGGTCGAGCGTAAAATGTCGATCCCCTGCCGCTGAGCAATATTCTGAAGCGTCTGCAATCGGGGCGAGGCTACGTTTATAGCGGCTAGCGCATTTATCGAATCCTGCAAACGACCCGAACTGGCTTCATCTATCCCGGGTGAGATCCTGTCCCAGAACGCTTTATAAGACCCGACGGGTTTGTTTTGCGGCGAAATTCCCGGAAGCCCCGGAGGCGTAACACGTGTCCTCGCGATAATCTCAGGAACTACGATCTCAGCCCCTGTGCTGGGCGCCGAAGGTGCTGAGGCATGTTCTGTAGGCGATATCTGAACGGTAATGCGCGGGCGTTGACCGGGCTTGGCTGCTTTGATCCGTTTATATACGCCACGCGGTTCGACTTCGTTGGCGGGGACAGACACAGGTGCGGACACCACTGCCAGCGCCAAGCCGGCGCAAGTTATTGCGTTCCGGAGATTCATTTGCCTGCCTCATGTTCTCTTTTGCGTCGATTTGAACCCCGAATCTGTCTGTAAGGCCAGAAAAACAATGTGAATTGGGGCAATTTCGCCTCATTTGGCGCCATTTTGCATCGGGTTTTATCGGTACTCGTACGAAGGGATTATTTTTATTTATTTAATTTCAATTAGTTAATCGGAAAGCTACCAAAAAGTTAAGCTGAGGCACAAAAATTTGGGGTTTGGCCCAATTCCTGCCACGCCCAACAGGCAAACATAATGCCATACCGAGACGATCGGGAGCGGACTGAGAGACGAAGCTCTGGAAGACGCCGAGGTTCATTAGACTTATTAGATCCTTTAGGAGGGACGTAACATGATCAAGTTCATCAAGAACTTCACCACTGACGAAGACGGCGCCGTAACAGTAGACTGGGTCGTTCTGACCGCAGCTGTTGTTGGCCTGGCCGCTGTTGCTTGGACACAGGTTAGCGACGGTGTCGACGATCTGGCTGGCGACATTGACACCGCCCTGACGGGTGTTGTTGTTACTGCACCTAACGCGGGCCCAACAACCCCGTAATTATTTAGATAGAATTTTGAAGGGGGCTGCGCTCGTCAGATCGCGGCCCCCTTTTTTATAGAAAAAAGACGAGGTCCTGCGATGAAGGGTATTTCAAAATTCTTATCCGGGGAACATGGCGCAATCACCGTTGATTGGGTGGTGCTTACTGCTGCGCTGGTCGGCCTTGGACTTGTCACCGTATTCAATTTGACGGGCGGGGTACAACACGTCGATACCGAGACGGGTCACGCACTTCGCGGTATAGAGGTCTATTCTGCGAATCAGGAACAGGCATCGGAATCAGATTGATCAATCTGGCACTAAGGACACGGGCGTCAAAAAAATACTT
Source organism: Ruegeria sp. YTSA108 (assembly GCF_059610185.1). NCBI lineage: Bacteria > Pseudomonadati > Pseudomonadota > Alphaproteobacteria > Rhodobacterales > Roseobacteraceae > Ruegeria > Ruegeria sp. YTSA108. The sequence continues at coordinate 123,121 of NZ_JBXWND010000012.1, forward strand.
CATTGTCCCCCTTTTCGACACAATTCTCCTGTAACCAATAGTCAGTTGAAGTCGTATTCCCTATGACGACTGACATCGCATACAAATAAATGAGGGAACGCGCATGCGTGCAGTATTTGGACTTGTCCTGATTGTTGGGGTGGCTCTGGCAGGAGGAGCTGTTTATATGGCGCGGGACTATATTTCTCAGTATCAGGCGGAATTGGCTAGAGAACGTTTGGCGGCTCAGGAAGCATTGGCAAATGTTAAGTCCGTCCCGACGGTGGACGTTCTGGTTTCGAACCGTGCTCTTAAATATGGTGAGCGTCTGGTCGCCGAAGATGTGCGGATCGTGAAATGGCCTGAGGATGCAATTCCCGAAGGAAGCTTCCTTGAAATGGCCGTCCTGTTTCCAGAGGATGCAAGTGGCGACCGCTTCGTTCTGAGGACCATGGAAAAAGACGAAGCCCTGATGGAGGTCAAAGTAACCAAACCAGGCGAGGCAGCGGGTCTGACATCACGAATCGCGAAAGGTAAGCGCGCATTTGCAATCAGCGTGGACGTTGCCTCGGGCGTATCCGGCTTCCTTCGCCCTGGTGACAGTATCGATGTCTATTGGACCGGTTCATATGGTGGCGGAATCGATGGGTCGCGCGGCGAAATCACCCGCCTGATTCAAACCAGCATTGAGTTGATCGCTGTTGACCAGAGCGCCGGGTCCGATCTGACCGGAGCCACGATCGCGCGCACCGTTACGGTCGCTGCTACTCCGGAACAAATCGCGGCACTGGCTCAGGCTCAGAACACCGGCCGCCTGTCTTTGGCGCTGGTTGGCGTGCAAGACGACACAATCGCAAGCGCGGTCGAAGTTGACCAAAGAAAACTTCTGGGCATTAAAGATGTCGTCCCCGTGGCACCCAAAATCGCGGAAGAGGTCTGTACGGTCAAGACGCGCCGCGGTGCCGAGATCGTCGATACGGGAATAGTAACACCCTGCACAAATTAACAGAAAATCAGTGCGTTACATGACCGGGGCCGCGCGAATTGCGCGGCCCTAATTTGTTCGCATGTTGCGCATTGTCCACATAAGGAAAATTCCAGAAACCATTGATTATTGCAATAAATTCTCAATTCGCGCAGTGTTATCAGACATAAGGCAGTAGCCGCAAAAAACGAGGCGTGATCGGAGAGGCAGGTCACATGAAAAGAAGTTCCTGGATAAGCGCAGCCCTATTGGGCTTGGCGCTCGTAGTTGGCCCAGTCGGCAATGCTGCCTGGGCTGAAACACTTCGCGTGGTAAAGAAGGGTACAGCGGAAACGCTTGATGTGCCAATGAACCGCGCAATAGTTGTAGAAAGTGAGCAACCGTTTGCCGAACTCAGCATCGCCAATGCAGGCATCGCTGATATTTCGTCGCTTTCGGATCGTACTATCTATGTTTTGGGTAAGGCTCCTGGCCTGACGACCCTGACATTGTTCGACGGCGCAGGTAATCTACTTGCTAATGTTCGGGTCCGTGTGGCACCGGATGTTACCGAGTTTAAAGAACGTCTGCGCCAGATTTTGCCAACCGAGCCTATCGAAGTCCGCACCGCCAATGACGGTATCGTTCTTTCTGGCACAATTTCTAGCGCTGCCAAGTTGGCGCGGGCATTGGAGCTGGCAGAGCGCTATGCACCGGAGCGCGTATCGAACCTGATGTCGGTTGGCGGCGTTCAGCAGGTCATGCTGAAAGTGCGCTTTGCCGAGATGAATCGGTCGGTGGCTAAAAGCCTGACTGCATCGCTTGGTTTCGGCGGCAGTGATGTGACTGGCGGTATCAACACGCTGAACAATGCTGGTGCTTTGGCAAATGCCCTGAACAACAACATTCCGGCGGTACAGACGAATACCGGCGCAATTCTGTTCGGCTTTGGCGCAGGCTCCACACAGGTTCGTCTGCTGCTGGAGGCACTCGAGTCCAAAGGACTGGCGCGCAGCCTTGCAGAGCCTAACCTATCCGCACTTTCGGGTCAGGAAGCGACGTTCCTTGCAGGTGGTGAAGTTCCTATTCCGGTACCGCAGGACGACGGCGTAATTGCGATTGAATACAAAGCCTTCGGTGTTGAAATCGACTTTATCCCCCGCGTTGTGGATGGTGATCTGATCAACCTTGAAATGGCTGCTGCCGTGTCAGCTATCGATGGTTCGTCGAACTTCACCATTCAAGGTGATAATGTTCCATCTTTCATCACACGCCAGACCAGCACAACGGTTGAGCTGCGCGATGGTGAAAGCTTTGCGATCGCTGGCTTGATCCAGGATGATTTCACCGACCTGAACAGCCAGATTCCTTGGTTGGGTGACGTCCCGGTTCTTGGCGCCCTCTTCCGCAGCGCGGAATATCAGCGTCAGCAAAGTGAACTGGTGATCATCATCACAGCCCACCTTGTGTCGCCGACTCGTGGCGAGGCACTGGCTCTGCCTACGGATCGGGTCAAACCGCCCAGCGAATTTGATCTGTTCGTCAATGGCAAAGTCGGTCGGACTGAACGTCTAGGTGCCGGTGCAGCTTCGGAAGTCGCGAATCAGGACTTCGGTAGCTCGTACGGCTACGTCCTGGATTGATTAGGAGGATAGGACCAATGCAGAAGTGGATCATCACACTGGGTCTTTCGGTCGCTGTCGCCGCATGTACGCGTGAGGCCGGATACGAAGCCGATCAAGGCGCGTTCGGGAATGCGACACTGAACAACATTCAAGTAATGAATGGCGAACTGACATATGCCCAGATCCTGGGCCAACGGTTCGCAGCCGAAGTGCCGACCCAGATCAACTTTGATTTCAACAGCGCTCAACTGGACGAAACAGCTCGGCGAGTACTCTTGCGTCAGGCGAACTGGATCAAACAGTTCCCCGAGGCACGGTTCCGGGTCTATGGCCATACGGATGCTGTTGGATCAACGGCATATAACCAAAGCCTGGGCCAGCGGCGCGCGAATGCGGCTGTTGCGTTCCTTACGCAGCAGGGTATCTCTCGCTCGCGGTTGGAGGCGGTTGTTTCATTCGGTAAGTCTCGACCTCTCGTGGCTACGCCGGATCGAGACCGTCGCAACAGGCGCACCGTGACCGAAGTATCAGGCTTCGTTGATCGTGCACCCCAGCTACTCGATGGCAAATACGCCGCTATCGTCAATCGTGAGTACGTGGAAAGCGCGGTTTATGAATCCCAGCTGCGCCGCGAGACCGCTATTGGCGATACAAGCGAACAATAAACTGTGATTGGGCGACATCGTCGCCCAATTCCCTACAATTGGTTCTTTTGCGCCTAATTCTTGCCTAAGTTCCAAGCCACATTTTCAACAATTGGGTGACCTGCGTCCGAAAATGGCCGCAATAGGGTGACAGCAAGCCAATCCTGTCCTCTGGGCCAGGATGGTTCGCCTACCCTTCGACGAGGATTGTGTTAATGACAAGCGCCACGCCGCAAAACGAAGAGACCGCAATTCTGGCCTGCACGATCAGCCGTGATGTCCAGAATTTCGATCTGCTTATAGAAGATATGGAAGGCGCTTTGGGTGAGCGTTGGGGTGATCTCGGCTTTGCCGAAGCCCTGACATTTTTCAACCAACCCGAGGCGAATTCACTGCAATTTGTCGCGTTGGCCATTGATGGCGAGGATGAAGACAACCTGTCACTGATGGGTGAAATCATCACACAGGCAAAAGACAAAAATATCAAAATAGTTCTGATCGCCGAGGACGTGACCCCGGCTTCGCTGCATCAGTTGTTGCGCAAGGGCGCGGACGAATTCGTCCCCTACCCTCTTCCAGAAGGTGAATTGCAAGAAGCAATCGACCGGATGAACAAACCCGAACCCGTCGCCGTTGCCCCCGGATCAGATGCCGCACGTGCAGCTGGCGACTCTAAAGAGGGTGCTTTGTTTGTGGTTCAAGGACTTGCCGGTGGGGTCGGGTCGACGACTATGGCCGTCAACCTAGCTTGGGAACTGGCAACGGTCTCTGACAAAGAGGCCCCTTCGGTTTGTTTGATTGACCTGGACCTGCAATACGGAACGGTTTCGACATATCTGGATCTTCCCCGTCGAGAAACTGTATTCGAGATGCTGTCTGATACGGCGGCAATGGATGATGACCTCTTTACCCAGGCGCTTCAGTCCTATGAGGACAAGCTGCAGGTGCTAACTGCGCCGTCGGATATGGTGCCTTTGGATCTGATTACGCAAGAAGATATCGAACGGGTGATCGAAAAGGCACGAAAGCACTTCGATTATGTGATCGTCGACATGCCAACGACATTGGTTCACTGGTCGGAAACTGTACTGCAGGCCGCCCATGTTTACTTTGCCCTGATAGAACTGGACATGCGTTCGGCTCAGAACGCATTGCGCCTCAAGCGCGCTTTACAGGCCGAGGAACTACCCTTCAATAAGTTGCGTTTCGCTCTCAATCGCGCCCCGAAATTTACCGATCTGAATGGTAAGGGCCGGGTCAAGCGCATGGGTGAAAGCCTGGGTATCTCTATTGATCTTCAACTGCCGGATGGCGGCAAACCGGTGATGCAAAGCGGTGATCACGGTCTGCCATTGGCCAACGCTGCGGCCAAGAACCCACTGCGCAAGGAAATCGCAAAGCTTGCGAAGTCGCTGCACAGCCTGGGCAGCAGTAGCGCCGAAGCCGCATAACACAATCCCACAGGGAGAGCCGCCGTGTTTTCAAGATATAAAAAACCCGAAGCACAACCGGTCCAGGCACCGGCTAAATCGCCCGAGGCCACACCTGCACCTGCAGCGGAGCAAGCATCAACCGCTACTGCTGTTGCCCGGCGACCCACCCCCAAAAAGGCGGTCGAGGTTGTAGGGGCGGACAAGGAACGCAAGCGCAAAGAGCGTCTGGGCGAAATCAAGATCGAACTCCACCGCGAGCTTCTTGAAAACCTGAACCTTGCGGCCCTTGAGAAAGCTGGAGAATCCGAGCTGCGCTCGGAAATCAGTGCGATTGCCAGTGAGGTTCTGGAATCCCGCAACATCGTTCTAAACCGCGACGACCGGCAACAGCTGAACAAGGAACTGTATGACGAAGTAACCGGTCTTGGCCCGCTCGAGACCTTGCTTCAGGACGACTCTGTCAGCGATATTCTGGTCAACGGCCCGCAGCAAATTTTTGTTGAACGGTTCGGTAAGCTAGAAATTAGCGACGTTACCTTTAAAGACGAAAAGCACCTGATGCGGATCATCGACAAGATCGTATCCGCCGTGGGCCGCCGTGTTGACGAATCCAACCCCTATGTGGACGCCCGTCTGGCGGATGGCTCGCGTTTCAACGCCATGGTGCCACCGATTGCCGTTGACGGCTCGCTGGTATCCATTCGTAAGTTCAAAAAAGATAAGCTGGCCATTGATGATCTGGTGAATTTTGGTGCCTTCACCGAAGAAATGGCCGCCTATCTGCAGGCTGCTGTATCTACACGCCTGAATGTGATCGTTTCGGGCGGTACCGGTTCCGGTAAAACAACCACGCTAAACGCATTGTCCAGCTTTATCGACGACGCCGAGCGTATTCTGACCATCGAGGATACAGCGGAACTCCAGCTGCAACAGTCTCATGTTGGCCGGATGGAAAGCCGCCCGCCTAACGTCGAAGGCAAGGGTGAAGTCAGCCCCCGCGACTGTCTGAAAAACGCCCTTCGTATGCGTCCCGACCGTATCATCGTGGGTGAGACACGGGGCTCGGAAGTTATCGACATGCTACAGGCCATGAACACTGGCCATGATGGCTCGATGACAACGATCCACGCGAACTCGGCCCGAGACGGGATTTCGCGCCTTGAAAACATGATCGCGATGGCCGGGATCGAAATGCCGATCAAGGCCGTCCGTAGCCAGATCTCCAGTGCTGTGAACCTGATCGTTCAGGCAAGCCGCCTGCAGGACGGCTCGCGGCGTATGACTTCGATCACCGAAATCACTGGTATGGAAGGCGATGTGATTTCCATGCAGGAAATCTTTCGTTTTCAACGCGTTGGATTAACGCCCGACAACAAGATCATTGGCCATTTTACCGCGACAGGCGTTCGCAGCCACTACTCCGAACGCTTCCGTCTGTGGGGCTATGATCTGCCCCCTTCGATTTACGAACCAACGACTATGTAGGAGATCTTGAAATGCAACTGCCTATGGAGGCACTGATCTACGTCGCGATCTTCGTAGGCGTACTTGCGTTGGTGGAAGGAATCTATCTGGTTGCCTTCGGAAAATCCATCAGTCTGAACAGCCGCGTGAACCGCCGTCTTGACATGCTGGATAAAGGCGTCGGGCGCGAACAAGTTCTGGAACAGCTGCGCAAGGAAATGCAGCAGCATATGAAGTCCCAGAGTATTCCGCTCTATTCCCTGTTGGCGGACAAGGCTCAGAAGGCCGCCATCGCCTTCACACCCCGTCAGTTGATCCTGATTATGGTGTTGGTGACAGGCTTTGCCTTCATGGGGCTCAGCATTGCAACGGGAACGGAAACCATAATGCGGGCCGCAATTTCGGTCGCAATCGGTGTTGGTGGTGTCTATGCGTGGGTAAACAACAAGGCCAAAAAGCGTATGGCAATGCTGGAAGAACAGTTGCCAGATGCTGTGGAATTGATGGTTCGGTCGCTTCGCGTCGGGAACCCTTTTGTGTCCACCATTCAAATCGTCGCAAATGAAGTCCAGGATCCACTCGCCACTGAATTCGGAGTTATCGCTGATGAATGTGCCTATGGCCGTGACGTCGGTGAATCTCTCAAAGATCTGGCACAACGACTGGATATGCAGGATCTACGGTTTTTGGCAGTGGCCGTCGGCATCCAACAGCAATCCGGTGGTAACCTGGCCGAAATTCTGGCCGGTCTGGCCAAGGTGATCCGGGCCCGTTTTCGACTTTTCCGGCGCGTCAACGCTATCACAGCCGAGGCAAAATGGTCAGGAAAATTCCTATCTGGATTTCCACTGTTCTGCCTGGGATTCATTTTGGTGAACGACCCCGGGTACTATGACGAAGTTATGGATCACCCATGGTTCATTCCTGCCTGTTTCTTTGTCGGCATCATGCTGACACTGAACCTGATCGTCATGCGCATTCTAACCGACATCAAGGTCTGAGGACACCACCATGGAAATCCTGACCCAAATAAATGACTTTCTAACCGAGCTCCTTGGCCCCTTCGGTCCACTGATCGTGGTTGGTGTACTTGGACTGTTCATGATCTTGATCACAGTCCCCTTGATCCTGAGCCAGCCAGAAGATCCCCTGAAGAAACTGCAGCGTTCTAATGCAGCCCCTCGACAGGATAAGAAGGTCAAAAAGGACAAGCTCAGAACCAGCGGGCGAAACGAGCAGCTTGAGAAGTTTGCCAACTTCCTTGAGCCACAGAACAAGGAAGAACTGTCTGCCATGCAGCTGAAACTGCGGCAGGCGGGGTATCAATCAAAGGACGCAGTTCGGTTCTTCCACTTCGCTCAATTTTCCTTGGGCATCATCGGAATTGTGATTGGTGTTTTGCTGGTCACTGTCCTTTCCGACGGTCAGGAATTTACCGCGCAGCAGATGATAATACGAGTTCTTGTCCCGTCGGCCGCCGGGTATTTTCTGCCACGCTATTGGATCACCCGAAGGGTCGCAGAACGGCAAGAAGCGATCACCGCAGGCTTTCCCGATACTCTTGACCTGATGCTGGTCTGTGTCGAGGCTGGCCAGTCGCTGGACCAGGCCATCGTTCGCGTCGCACGCGAAATGAAAGCTTCCTACCCTGAGATTTCGCTTGAATTTGAAGTCGTCGCCCACGAATTGAAGGCCGGTAAGGACAAGGATACGGTTCTTCGCGATTTTGGTACGCGCTGTGGCGTTCAGGATGTTAACTCATTTGTGACGGTGATGATCCAATCGGCAACATTCGGTACATCCATCGCCGAAGCCTTGCGGGTTTACGCCGGCGAGATGCGAGATAAGCGCGTGATGCGCGCCGAAGAGGCCGCTAACAAGTTGCCAACCAAAATGACACTCGCCACTATGATGCTGACGGTGCCACCGTTGCTGGTCATTCTGGTTGGACCCTCGGCCAAAGGCATCGCTGAATTCGGCGGAGGCTAATAGCCTATGAAATTGAAACCCAGGTGCATCCAAACGGGGATACGCCGCGTGTTACAGGCCACCGTGGTTCTTGCCACGGTGGCTTCTTGCACGGAAACGGGGTCCTCTGGGGATCTGGATGCACCTGGCATTGATCGTAAAGCCCCGGCCGAGGATCAGATCGCAGTTGGTAACCGGCTGATGGCTTCGGGTGAATACGAGCTTGCGTTGGATGCCTTTATCCGCGCAGCGCTCAATCAGGGAATGACAACGCAGATCCTGACCTCGATGGGGACGGCAAATCTGGGCCTTCGGAGGCTTGGACAGGCGGAAACACTGCTGCGCCGTGCGGTTGAAGATGACCCCGAATGGTCTGTCGCCTGGAACAATCTGGGTGTGTTGCTGATGGAAATCGGAGAATATCCCGAGGCCGCTCAGGTCTTTCGCCGGGCCTATGCTCTCGATAATGGCGAAAGTGACGCAATCCGGGACAATCTGCGGTTAGCTCTCGCAAAAATGGAAAATACTGATAATAATACCCCTCAAGAACAAGAATACACACTGGAGCAGCAAGGCGACGGGCAATTCATGCTGCGCAAGCTCCCGTAACATAGGCAAGAGCAGTAAGGGACGCAAAAATGCGCCAACAATTCTTGATTCCGTCTATCGCAATCTGCGGGCTGATCCTCTCAGCCTGTGAGAAAGAGTCCGAAGAAGAAAAGGTCGAGCGTACATTTCAGGAGGTGAACGTCATTGACGAAACCAACCTGAACGACGTTCTTCTGTCGGCCGCCGATCCGAACGAAGCCGTTACCTATTTCCAGGGTGCCGCCGCCAAGAACCCGGGTCGTATAGACCTGCAACGTGGACTGGCGATTTCACTGGCGCGCGCTAAACGGACGACCGAGGCAACCGCCGCCTGGAAAAAAGTCACTACGATGAGCGGTGCGACCAATGTAGACAAGATCGAATACGCAGACTCTCTGGTACGTTCCGGGAACTGGTCACAGGCCAAATCGACATTGGATTCGATCCCGCCGACTTTTGAATCTTTCAAACGCTACCGCCTGGAAGCCGTCGTCGCGGATTCGCAAAAAGACTGGAAACGCGCGGATCATTTCTATGAAACCGCCGTGGGTCTGACGACCCGACCCGGTGGTGTAATGAACAACTGGGGATATTCCAAACTGACGCGCGGCCAGTACGACGAAGCCGAACGGTTATTCACCGAGGCCATTCGACAGGATAACTCTCTATTCACGGCAAAGAACAATCTGGTCCTCGCCCGGGCTGCACAGGGCAATTACAGCATGCCTGTCGTTCCCATGTCTCAGGTCGAACGCGCGATGTTGTTGAACACAATGGCCATCTCGGCGGTGAAACGCGGTGATGTGGCGACGGCCAAGAACCTGTTCCGCGAAGCGATCGCCACCCATCCGCAACATTATGACGAAGCCGTTCGATCCCTGCGCGCGCTTGAGGAAGCCTGATACATGCATATTCCAGCGGGTGCTGCGGCCTGGTTTTTGCCGTTCGTACTGCCGATCTGCTATTACGTAGCCTTCACCGACCTGCGTGACATGCTCATCAAGAATCACGCCGTAGTAGCACTGGCTTCGGTATTTGCGGTCATCGGTTTGTTTGTCCTGCCGCCCTGGTCGGATGGTTGGATTACCGGCCCGTTTTCTGTGTCCCTCCCACCCTATTTGTGGCAGCTGTTACATATAGTTGTAATGCTGGTCATCGGCATTCTGCTCAACGCAGCCGGCATTATGGGAGCCGGAGACGCAAAGTTCATAGCCGCGGCCTCAGCCTTTGTTTGGATGGGCGATTTCACATTGGTATTGTTGATCCTGATGTCGACCACCTTGGCGGCCTTTGTCACGCATCGATTGGCCAAACATACCGCCCTCAGAGCTATTGCCCCAGATTGGGAAAGCTGGCGTCGGGACAAACAATTTCCAATGGGTTTCGCGCTTGGTGCAACCCTGGCCATCTACCTGATACTTGGAACTGTTTACGGCTCGTAAACTATCATCAGTCCGCCTTGTCCCCGCCTTGGAACTGACACAAAGCCCGGCCAAATTTTCGTCAAAGGGCCCTTTTCAGGGCTATTGGCGTGAATACTGAATTAGACGGGCAACGCTCATGAATATGCAGACAACCTCGGTAATGGCCCCCCCTACCCCAAAGGGGTTGGGCGATATGCAGCTTCCTATTGTTATGATGCGGGATATCCTGCTGAAAACTATCTTTCGTAAAACCGTAGATACAGTTTCCGAAGTTGCCCAAGCGATCTGCTTGCCGGGTTCTGTCACACAGGAATTGATCGACCTTGCCCGCGAACAAAAGCTGCTGGAAGCAACCGGTACTTTGAACGCCAACAGCGGCAATGAGATGGGGTATCAACTGACCGATGCGGGCAAAGCGCGTGCATTGGATGCGCTGAGCCAGTCCGAATATTTCGGCGCCATGCCCGTCCCGTTGGATGTGTACCGCGAGCAGGTAAAACGCCAGTCGATCCGGAATATCCAGGTTTCCCGCGACCAGTTGACCGGGGCAATGGGCCATCTGGTTCTGCCTGACAGCCTGCTGGACCACCTTGGACCCGCGGTCAGTGCAGGCCGATCAATCCTGATGTATGGACCTCCGGGTAATGGTAAATCCTCTATCTCGAACGGTATTCGGGATGCTTTGGGCGATAATGTCTATGTCCCATATGCCATCGAATACGCTGGTCAGGTGATCACGGTGTATGACCCGATTGTACACACAGCCATCGAACAAGAAGCAGATGATCCCAATAGCTTGCGCCGCCGCAAGCGGTTTGATTCGCGCTATGTCCAATGTGAAAGACCAACTGTTGTGACTGGCGGTGAACTGTCACTCAGCATGCTCGATCTGGTTTATAACCCTACGGCGCGGACCTATCAGGCCCCGCTGCAGCTGAAATCGACGGGCGGCATCTTTATCGTTGACGACCTTGGCCGTCAGCAGGAACCACCTCAGGCCCTGATCAACCGCTGGATTGTTCCACTGGAAGAGAACAAGGATATCCTTGGCCTGCAATCGGGTGAAAAATTCGAAGTGCCCTTTGACACGCTGGTCATCTTTTCGACCAACTTTCACCCCAACGAGATCTTTGACCAAGCCGCTTTGCGCCGGATCTTCTTCAAGATCAAGATTGACGGTCCGAACCAAGAGAACTTCCTGAAAATCTTCGCCATGGTGGCCCGCAAACGCGGGATGCCTCTGGACGAGGCCGCATTGGTCCATCTGCTAAAGGTCAAATACCCGACCATCGACAACATCTATGCGAACTATCAGCCGATATTCCTGATTGATCAGATGATCTCGATCTGCGAATTCGAGGGCATCCCCTATCAGATGAGCCCCGATCTGATTGAACGCGCTTGGGCCAACATGTTCGTCAAAGATGAGAAAATCGTCAAATAACCTAATGCCATTTCGCTGACGGGCCGGGTAATCTGCCTTTATGACGCAGATTCCCGCCCGGATTACTGACTGGTTTGAAGACAAAGGTTGGTCCATCCACCCGCATCAGCAGGACATGTACGACCGGGCCCTTGAACCGGCGACGTTGCTGATAGCCCCCACCGGCGGGGGCAAGACAATGGCCGGATTTCTACCCACGCTGGCCGATCTGGCAGAGCGGGACCATGATGGCCTGCATACAATCTACGTCTCCCCTCTCAAGGCGCTGGCGGCAGATATCCGGCGAAACCTGCGTGGCCCAGCCGAGGAAATGGGCCTGGCCGTCCGGATTGAGGACCGCACCGGAGATACCTCAGCCACACAGAAAAAGCGTCAGCGAGTTGACCCACCGCAAATCCTTTTGACCACACCTGAAAGCCTGGCCCTGCTGACCTCTTATGAAGACGCCGGGCGGATGTTTCAGGGCGTGCAACGGGTGGTTGTCGATGAAATCCACGCCCTGGCCGAGAGCAAACGTGGCGACCAGCTGATGCTGGCGCTGGCCCGTCTGCAGGGGCTCTGCCCGGACCTGCGCAGGGTGGGCCTGTCTGCAACGGTCGAAGACCCCAATGCGATTGCCCGATTTCTGGCACGTCACCCTGATCCCTGCCGGATCGTTGAGGCCGATCCTGGGCCTGACCCCGATATCCAAATGTTGGAAACGCCGGAAATGCCTCCGTGGTCGGGCGGTGGCGCGGCCTATTCCATCCCTGCCGTTCTGGACCAGATCCGGAAGCATAAGACGACGCTTATCTTTCACAACACCCGCGCACAGGCCGAGATTTTCTTTCACAACCTCTGGCTTGCCAACGAAGACGGGCTGCCGATTGGCATTCATCACGGCAGTCTGGACAGGCAGCAACGCGAACGTGTCGAGGCCGCAATGGTTCGCGGTGAACTGCGCGCGATCGTCTGCACAGGCAGTCTGGATCTTGGTATTGATTGGGGCGATGTCGACCTGGTCATTCAGATCGGGGCGCCCAAAAACGTCAAAAGGCTGGTTCAGCGCATCGGGCGCGCAAATCACAGATACAACGCCCCCTCCAAAGCATTGTTAGTGCCCGCAAACCGCTTCGAAGTTGTGGAATGCATAGCGGCACTTGAGGCTGTAAAAGCTCATGATCTGGACGGTGATCCCCGCGGCGCAGGTCCACGCGATGTGTTGTGTCAACATATCCTGATTGCCGCAGCATCCGGGCCATTCTTGGCCGATGACCTGTTCCGGCAAATGACCGCAGCGGGCCCCTATGCCGGGTTGACCCGAGCAGAGTTCGACGCCTGTTTGGACTTTTGTGCAACCGGGGGCTATGCCCTGCGCGCCTATGATCGGTGGCAAAGGCTGCAGCTACGGCCAGATGGGCAATGGCAGCTGCGTGACCCCCGTGCTGCGCAGCGTATCCGCATGAACCTTGGCACGATTCAGGACACAGATACGTTGAAAGTCCGCCTGAAACGCAATCGAGGGGGCAAGCCTCTGGGAGAGGTCGAAGAAGCCTTTGCTGCCTCGCTGACCCACGGAGATACCTTTCTGATCGGCGGCCAGATCGTGCGCTATGAGGGATTGCGCGAGATGACGGTCGAAGTCAGCCGCCGAGCGGATAAGAAGCCCAAGATCGCAACGTTTTCAGGCACCAAATTTGCGACCTCGACGCAGCTGAGCGACCGTATCCTGCGGCTGTTTGCACAGCCCGATTGGCCCCAGTTACCCGCGCATACCGCAGATTGGCTGGTGTTGCAGCGCGATATCTCGCGCCTGCCTCAGCGTGACAGGTTACTGATCGAAAGTTTCCCCAACGATGGGCGCGAAAACCTGTGTGTCTATGGTTTTGCGGGTCGCAACGCCCAGCAGACGCTGGGGCTGTTGCTGACCAAACGGATGGAAGAAACGGACCTTGCACCGCTGGGCTTTGTTGCCACCGACTATGCAACCCTGATCTGGGGGTTGGACGCGGTGATAGACCCGCGTCCGCTATTTCAGCCCGACGAGCTGCGCAACGGCTTGGAAACCTGGCTGGCGGGCAATGCCGTGATGAAGCGCACCTTTCGTGCCTCGGCCACGATTGCAGGGCTGATCGAACGGAACATGGCCGGTCAGCGCAAAAGTGGTCGGCAAGCCACGTTTTCCTCAGATATCCTCTACGATACTTTGCTGAAATACGATCCCGATCACCTGTTAATGCAGATCACCCGAGAAGAGGCCATGCGCGGTCTCGTCGATTTCGGGCGGATCGAGGCACTGATCGAGCGGATCGGGGGACGTATAGATCTGATGCGATTGGATCGGGTTTCACCTCTGGCTGCACCACTGTTTCTTGAGGTTGGCAAGGTACCCGTCAAAGGTGCTGCTGAAGAACGCTTGCTGGCGGAAGAAAGCGCGCGCCTATTGCAAGAGGCTGGGCTGAAATCCTGCTAAAACCTCTTGCACGCGATAGCGGAACGTCGCAAAGAACGTAACATGAACGAAGTTTCGATCTGTTTAGCCGGGCAAAATCTGCTCGCGCTTGGGTCTGGTGCCCTTTGGTGGCCCGACAAAAGCGTGCTTTGCGTGTCCGATCTGCATCTGGGTAAATCCGAGCGTTTGGCGCGCCGGGGCGGCACGACATTACCTCCCTATGACAGCCAGGACACCCTGGCCCGATTGGCCGCAGATATCGAGCACACGCAGCCTGACATCGTTATTTGCCTTGGGGATAGTTTTGATGATCTTGATGCCCTAAACGCCTTGAGTGTGCCCGACAGGCTGCAGATTACGGCGATGCAGGCCGGTCGCCGCTGGGTCTGGATCGAAGGAAACCATGACCCCGGCCCGGTAGATCTGGGCGGAAGCCATTTGGCCGAATATGCGGTTGACCCTCTGGTCTTTCGTCATATTGCGCAACCCAAGGGCAAGGCTGAGGTTTCGGGACATTACCACCCCAAGGCGCGCGTGCGGGTTCGCGGTCGTTCCATCACCCGCCCCGCCTTCCTGATGGATCAGGCGCGTCTGATCCTGCCTGCCTATGGGACTTATACTGGTGGGCTCTTTAGCTCGGATCACGTTCTGGACGCCTTGATGAGCGATCAGGCAATGGCGATCCTGACAGGGAAAATCCCGCAAATGATCCCAATGCCCAGATAGGGCGGCTCAGATCAGACCATCTTCCTCTAGGAACGGACGGTATTTCCTGCTGACCGGAACAAGCTCTTCGTTCTTCAGGCGCAACATGATCTTGCCACCCTTACGTTCGACCCCAGCAATGGCGTCATCGACAACCCAATGCGATCTGTGCGTGCAATGGCCCGGTATAGGTTCCATTTCCTCTATGGCGTCGGTAAAACGCGACCGGATCGTAAACGTGCCCTCAGAAGTCACCACATCCACATAGTGGTCTTGGACCGTCAAGCGATAGACCCGGCCCTGAAAGGATCCCGGCAACCGCTTGTACATGCGCGGCAGCGGAATTTCAGCATATTCGGATTGAGGTTTCGATGCCTCACGCCGCACCAGGATCAAGCCCACCGACAGCAAGGCGCCATAAGATGTTACGGATAACATATCCGGGCACGGCAGTCCGTTGGCCGAAAACAGCAACCAGACCATCAACCAAAGGCTTGGAACGAAAAGGACGAAAACCAAAGATATCAGCACAAGGTCGCGCCCAGAAAACTCGGTCTCAGCGAACAACCTACGCAACAATCTTCTTGCGACGCAGGTCACTCCTAGCGCCAGCGCCATCACCCCGATCCAGAAGGCCAAGCGCCAAGGAAAGGTTACTTCGATGGCCTGAAATGGTTGGAATACGAAGGACAATAGCAGAAGGAAAACCAGCCCGGCAATCAACCGGTACCCTACTATTTCGGCGAAAACTGGGCGCAGTTTCGTGAACATAAACACTCGACAACAACTCTCCGGGTCCAGCCAATACTACCGGGGACTTGCCATATTACAACGTAACCGGCTGGAATAGAAAGTTTATCACCAATACAGGCACATTCAATGCCCGTAATCTCACACTTAGTTTACATATTAACAAATTTTAGGCCGGGGAGTTCCCCGGCCCTGAAAATCTACATGCACGACTGTCCGCTATGGGTCACACAGTCAGGCCTTCTGGTTCGGGGAGTTTGTTTGCGCGGCATGCGGCGGTCAGGGTGTTGGCCAGCAGGCATGCGATTGT
>NZ_JBXWND010000013.1:0-125098 GCF_059610185.1 Ruegeria sp. YTSA108
GTCTCTCCAGTGTGTCACAAGCGCCTCAGCAGCGCCGGTGAAGGGGGTTCTAAGCATTACAAACATACACCGCAAGCGGAAAATTCCCGAAACTCTCGAAAATCTTCAAAACAATTATTTATTGAAATAAAACAAATGCTTACAAATAGAACCGCGCCCAAATACGGCGACCAACCGCCAAGATGCGTACGGAAAATTGTGTTTCGCACAGGCTTGCTGGCAGACTCAGGCCGAGTCGGGCGGAATCGCACCTCGGAATCGGCTCATCAGGGTCGAGATCGGTAGGCGCAAAGCAAGCAAAGCCAAAATCACGGACAAATAGATCAAGGGTTCGATCTGAAATCCTTTGGCCTGCATTACATAATGCACGCCCCCCAGAACTGCTGCCGGATAGACCAAACGCTGAAGCGCGCGCCAGCCCGGGCCAAGCTGCCGTACTGAAAAGTTGTTCGACGTCACGGCCAGTGGCAGCGTCAGAACAAATGCCGCCATACCCACAGTTATATAGGGGCGCTTCAGGATGTCCGCCCAGATCTGCCCGGGGGCCTGCACATCCAATACCAGCCAAACCAAAAGATGCAGACTGATATATATAAATGTCAAAACGCCCAGCGCCCGCCTGAACTTGATCAGGTTCACGCCGACAAACCTGCGCAGGGGCGATATAGCCAGAACAACAATCAAAAACTGCAATGCCAGTTTGCCGTACTTATGCTCAAGAGCCTCAATCGGGTCGGCACCCAAACCTCCGGTCAGCCCTTGATAGAACAGCCAGGGTGCCGGCAGGACCCCCAGCAAATAGACGGCCCAAACAGGGATCCGACGGAATATCTGGTTCAGCGCGCTCATACTCTCAATAATGCTTGGACAGATCCATGCCTTCGTAAAGCCCGGCGACCTCGTCCTCGTAGCCATTGAACATGAGCGTCGGGATGCGCTTGGCAAACAGCCCACCGCCGATTTGACGCTCCGAGGCCTGCGACCAGCGCGGGTGATCCACGTTGGGGTTCACGTTACTATAGAAACCATATTCGCGCGGACCGGCCATGTTCCAGCTTGTCGGCGGCTCAACATCTGACACCGTAATGCGCACGATCGACTTGATGGATTTGAACCCGTATTTCCACGGAACCACCAGACGCAACGGTGCGCCGTTCTGGTTCGGGATCGGCCGGCCATAAATACCAGTGGCCATCAGGGTCAGCGGGTGCATTGCTTCGTCCAGCCGCAGACCTTCACGGTACGGCCAGTCCAGAACCGGATACTGAACACCCGGCATTTCATCTGGACGATAAGCGGTTTCAAAGGCAACGTATTTGGCGCCTTCCTGAACACCGGCCATGTTCAGCAGGTCGGCCAGTTCAAACCCGTTCCAAGGGATCACCATCGACCATGCCTCGACACAGCGAAACCGGTATATCCGTTCTTCGACGGTCATTTCGGACAGGATGTCCTTGAAATTGTAATCGCCGGGCTTGTCCACCAGACCGTCAATCTTGATGCTCCACGGCTCAGTAACAAGAGTATAGGCGTATTTTGCAGGATCTTCTTTCCGAGTACCAAACTCGTAATAATTGTTATAACCGGTGATCTCTTCCCAGGTATTCGGCTCCAGCGCCTCTTGCGCGGCTGCCCCCTGCGCCAGCCCTGCCAATCCGACACCCGCAATCCCGGCCATCATCTGGCGCCGGTTCAGAAACGCCGCCCGGGGGGTGACGTCGACATGTGTCAATGTGTTGGTCCAGCGATGCGCCATCTAAGTCTCCGTCTTCATACATCCTCTGAGGTGAGGTAGTCCGCTGATAGCACAGAGCCAAGGAAACAGGCCTCACGATTGAGCGACCAGTTTGTAACGTATCAGGGGGGGGGTGAGGCTGTTGTCGCGGCACCACCTGTGGTCACCACCTTTACAACGCAGGCCTCAAAAATGCAGGCTGGGCCGCAGGTATTACCAACAAGGGAAAAGATGGACGACCCATCCAACGATTGAAATCCACCAGTGGGAGAAGAAGAATGTGTGACATCTGCGTTATGAATGCCGTCAAAGATCGAATGCTGTCGCGGCGGAGTTTCTTCAAAGCTGCGGCCGCCACGAGCGTTGCGGCTGCGACCACCGGAGCGATTGCACCAGCAGCGCTGGCCGCAGGTCATGGCGGGGTCGAGGACATGACCCATACGCTCAGCCCCGACTTTCCGACTTGGGGAGGCGAACCCGGCATTTCGGCCGAACAGGCGTTCAACTTCGCGGATCACGGCTTTAACCTGTTCAATCTGTCGATCAACGAACATACCGGCACGCATATAGATGCGCCCCTGCATTTCTCCGCAGATGGCATGTCGGTTGATGAGATCCCGGTGACCGATCTGGTCGCGCCGCTTTGTGTCGTCAATATCGCCGCCCGCGCGGCCGAAGACGCCGACACCCGCGTTACCCCGGACGATCTGAAGGCGTGGATTGCGGCCAACGGAGACATCCCCGACGGCGCTTGCGTAGCGATGCATTCCGGTTGGTCCGGCAAGACCGCCACGGACGGGTTCCGCAATTTCGACGGTGAGGCGCAGCACTATCCCGGGTTTCACGTCGAAGCGGCGCAGATGTTAATGGAAGACACCGGCGCGCGGTCGATTGCGGTGGATACCCTGTCGCTGGATCACGGCATGTCTGCTGATTTCGCCACCCACTATGCCTGGCTGCCCTCGGGCCGGTTTGGCATCGAATGCCTTGCGGGCCTGGATCGGGTTCCGGCCGCGGGGGCCACGCTGGTCATCGGCGCACCGAAACATGCTGGCGGCACCGGAGGTCCGGCACGGATATTCGCGTTGGTCTAAAGCCACGATGCACTAGTGATGCAGCATACCTTCAAAGCACGGACCGATGCCCAAACCCATTGCCGAAATCACGCATCGTTACGATACAGCCGCGCCCCGGTGGCGGGACAAGATGCGCGCGCTTGGGTACTATGATGGCTACCTAGAATTCCTGACCTCGGGATTGCCTGTCGCTGACGAAGCGACACATGTGGTCGATATTGGGGCTGGCACTGCGTCCTTCGCCGAGGCCTGGGTAGCGGTCCACGGAAAACCGGCCAGGTTAACCTTACTTGAACCCAGCGCGGGGATGATCAGGCAAGGCCAAAAGGCTCTGCGGGCGCGGGGGGTCGAACCAGAACTAGCCCAAGGGGTGCTAGGCAATGTCAATCTAGACCCGGTGGGCGTAGCTCTTGCGGCCCATGTGATTGAACATTGCGCAGATCCGTCCCAAGCCTTGCAAGACATTCACAGACTGCTGCGCCAGGGGGGTCGCCTGTTTTTGGTGGTATCAAAGCCACATTGGTGTAACGCCATCATCTGGTTGCAATGGCGACATAGAACGTTTCAGCGCGCGGAGATCTTAGAGCTGCTAGATGAAGCAGGTTTTGATTGCGAAACGGTCTATTCTTTCCCATCTGGCCCACCCTCTCGGACAAGCCGGGGGTTAGTCGCAAAAAAACGCGGGTAAATTCAAGAATGGACCCACCAGTCAAGCGGGTCCATTCAACAATCAGTTTAGGTTCAATGCACCACGGCATCATCCGGTCGTGGTCGCTCAGACGTGCCCAGCCGATCGCCTATGATCAGGCCCTCGGCCCCGGCGGTGACCGGAATAGACTCGCCATCCTTGATCTCACCCGCCAGCAGCGCCTCGGCCAGCGGGTTCTGCAAGGCGCGTTGGATCACGCGTTTCAGTGGGCGAGCACCGAAGACCGGGTCATAGCCCTCGTTGGCCAGCCATTCCTTAGCCCCGTCGTCCAGAACCAGCTCGATCTTCCGCGCGGCCAGGCGTTTTTGCAGGCGTGCCATTTGGATATCGACAATGCCATCCATATCACCCCGTTTCAGGCGGTCGAAGATGATCGTTTCGTCCAGACGGTTCAGGAATTCGGGCCGGAAATGCGCCCGGACCGCATCCATCACATCCCGCCGCGCTTGTGCACTGTCGGCACCGTCGGGCAACTGGCTGAGCGCCTGAGAGCCGAGGTTCGAGGTCAGGATGATCAGCGTCTGCTTGAAGTCCACGGTACGGCCCTGACCATCGGTCAGCACACCATCATCCAGTACCTGCAACAGCACGTTGAACACATCCGGATGCGCCTTTTCGACCTCATCGAACAGCACGACTTGATAGGGCCTGCGCCGCACGGCTTCGGTCAGCACACCGCCTTCGTCATAGCCGACATAGCCCGGAGGGGCGCCGATCAGACGGGCAACCGCGTGTTTCTCCATGAACTCGGACATGTCGATGCGCACCATCGCGTTGTCGTCGTCGAACAGGAAGTTCGCCACCGCCTTGGTCAGCTCGGTTTTTCCCACGCCGGTTGGTCCGAGGAACAGGAACGAACCCAGCGGACGGCCTTCGTCGTTCAAACCTGCACGAGCACGGCGCACGGCATTTGAGACAGCCGTGACCGCCGCATCCTGACCAATGACGCGGGAATGCAGATCGTCTTCCATCCGCAGCAGCTTTTCGCGCTCGCCCTCCAGCATTTTCGAGGTCGGGATACCGGTCCAGCGTTCGACCACCGAAGCGATCTGTTCCGGACGCACCGTTTCCTCGGCCATCATCTGGCTGCTTTCGGCGTTTTCGGCCTCGGTCAGCTTTTTCTCAAGCTCGGGGATGACGCCATAGGACAGCTCACCCGCCTTGGCGAGGTTGCCTTCGCGTTTGGCGATTTCCAGATCGGCCCGTGCCTTGTCGAGCTGTTCCTTCAGATCGCGCGCACCAGCCAGCTTGTCACGTTCGGCTTGCCACTGTGCAGTCATCTCGGCGGATTGCTCCTGCAGATCGGCCAGATCCTTTTGCAAGGTTTCCAGACGATCCTTCGATGCCGCATCATCTTCGAGCTTCAGCGCCTGCTCCTCGATCTGCATCTGCAGAATCTGACGATCCAGCTGATCGAGTTCTTCGGGCTTGCTGTCCACTTCCATCCGCAAGCGAGCCGACGCTTCATCGACAAGGTCGATAGCTTTATCGGGCAGGAAGCGATCAGTGATGTAGCGATGCGACAGGGTCGCTGCCGACACCAAAGCCGAGTCCGAGATACGCACACCATGGTGCAACTCGTACTTTTCCTTGATACCGCGCAGGATGCTGATCGTGTCCTCGACAGTCGGTTCCTGAACCACAACCGGCTGGAACCGGCGCGCCAAAGCCGCGTCTTTTTCCACGTATTTACGATACTCATCCAGCGTGGTGGCACCGATACAATGCAGCTCACCCCGGGCAAGCGCAGGCTTGATCAGGTTGGCAGCATCCATCGCGCCGTCGGATTTGCCCGCGCCAACCAGCGTGTGCATCTCATCAATGAACAAAATGATTTCACCGGCGGCTTCAGTCACTTCGGTCAAAACCGCCTTGAGGCGTTCTTCGAACTCACCACGGTATTTCGCACCTGCGATCAGCGCACCCATGTCGAGCGCGAGCAGCTTTTTATCCTTTAGCGATTCCGGCACATCCCCATTGATGATGCGCAGGGCCATACCTTCGGCAATCGCTGTTTTACCCACGCCGGGCTCGCCGATCAGAACGGGGTTGTTCTTGGTGCGGCGCGACAGAACCTGCATCGAGCGGCGGATTTCCTCATCCCGCCCGATAATCGGGTCGATCTTGCCCTCAGCCGCCGCTTCGGTCAGGTCACGCGCGTATTTCTTGAGCGCATCATAGCCCTCTTCTGCCGAGGCGGTGTCAGCGGTGCGCCCTTTGCGGATGTCATTGATGGCTTCGTTCAGTTTCTGCGCCGTCACCGCGCCATCTTCCAAAGCATCCTTGGCTTTGGATTTCACCATGCACAGCGCCATCAGAATACGTTCAACCGGCACGAAACTATCGCCTGCCTTGGTGGCGATCTTTTCAGCTTCATCCAGAACTTTGGCGGTCTGACCATCCAGATAAACCTGGCCCGCATCGCCGCTGACCTTGGGAATTTTGGCCATGGACGCATCCAGTGCGTTAACGACACGGCTGGGCGCTCCGCCTGCGCGGGTGATCAGATTGCTGGCCAGCCCCTGATCATCGTCCATCAAGGCTTTGAGTATATGTTCAGGGGTCAACCTCTGGTGCCCCTCGCGCATCGCAATCGTTTGCGCTGCCTGCACGAAACCTCGTGCCCGCTCGGTGAACTTGTTCAAGTCCATATTTTGCTCCTTCTCTAAGCGCCCGGTTTTGACGCGCCCGCCTGGCAGCGCGCGTCGGTCTGGGCCTCACATTCAATCTGGGAAATATCTTGCGCGGTTCAAGGGGTCTGCCAACAGAATCCAACCTACCGACGCGGCACAGAATAAACTGTATACCCCCCAGTTTTCGCCACAGAACGCGCACCGTACATATCGACAAGCGATTGCGCTGCATCGCTGCCCGTCGGGCAGGAAACCAGATCGGCGGCGTCATCCAGAAAATCCACGGTAAAGGCGGATTCCCCTGTAACCTGACAGTCATCATCCATCGAACGATAACCGCCAATCAGCCGGAGGTTGTCGTTTGTCGGAGACCTCAGGACTGTATCGGCAGCCTCTTTTTCCAGCGCCATGTCCTGACACCCGGCCAGCATCAGCCCCGCGCAGATTGCGATAGTGGGTTTCGTAAACTGTCTCATTCCGAATTCCGTCCCAGTTGCACAACGCGATAATAGCACAGTTGGAAACCTCTGCCGTGATCTGAATCACGCAAGGCGCGCATGGACAGAAGCGCACGAAACCGTTAGGACGCAGACGTTTGCCAAAAAGGAGCCCCCAATGTCCGATGACCGCCTGATTGTAGCCCTTGATGTCCCCAACGCCCTGGACGGTCTGGCCTTGGCCGAGAGGTTGGGGGACAGTGTCTCATTCTACAAGATCGGTCTGGGAATGCTGACAGGGGGCGGGCTAGCCCTGGCGAACGAGTTAAAGCAGGATCAGGGCAAGCGCATCTTTCTGGACATGAAACTGTTCGACATCGGTAATACGGTGGAAAATGCGGTGCGTGGTCTGGCACAGTTCGATTTGGATTTCCTGACCGTTCATGGTGACCCGCACGTGGTGCGGGCCGCCAAAGAGGGTGCGTCTGGCAAAGACCTCAAGATCCTGGCCGTAACCATCCTGACCTCGTTGAACCGGGATGATCTGGATGCCAGCCTGCTGAAGTCGGGCGATGTCCAGGACCTGGTTGTCGAACGCGCGGCCAAAGCGTTGGAGGCGGGTGCCGATGGCGTCATCGCCAGCCCGCAAGAGGCCGCGCTGATCCGTGCCCTGCCCCAAGCCGAAAACCGCTTGATCGTGACACCCGGTGTTCGGCCCGCCGGTGCCGCTCTGGGAGATCAGAAACGGGTCGCAACCCCGGCAAATGCCATCGGTGATGGTGCCGATCACATCGTCGTCGGGCGCCCAATCTATCAGGCGCAAGACCCTAAAGCCGCCGCAGAGGCGGTGCTTGCAGAGTTAAATTCCTTATCCCGACACTAGGGCAATCCGGCTAAATCAGGCTAAATTTTCGCAAGAACAACCCGCAAACAGTTGACCTCAGGTCACTTTTCACCCGATCCGCGCCAAATCGTCCCTGTGCCCCAAAACACACATGCAAAACACGAGTTTCCACTGTGTGAACTGGGTTCTATCGAAAAATTCGATTTTGAGAGAATCTAAGTAGGTGATACTCCCCGCGGACCATCTCTTCCTGAGGTCCGTCACCTCCCCCCGCCACTTTGCGGGGGGCCTTCTTTTGGCAGATCTGGTTCCTACCCTCACTGTGCGGGTTTTGCCCGTGGCATGCGAATGATATAGTCACCGAACCTTACGGACCGCATGGAAGACGGGAAAAGAAAATGCCCGGCCTCTGCCGAGATTGCTTGACAGAACTGACCAAGGAACGCCGCTGCCCGGTTTGCGGCAGCCCGCGCGTCAAAACGCATCCTGAATTGTTTGACCTGTCCATCGCACATATGGATTGCGATGCCTTCTACGCCTCTGTCGAAAAACGGGACAATCCGGAGCTGGCTGACAAACCCGTCATTATCGGGGGCGGCAAGCGCGGTGTTGTGTCTACGGCCTGTTATGTCGCCCGAATTCGCGGCGTCCGTTCGGCAATGCCGATGTTCAAGGCGTTGCAACTATGCCCCGACGCTGTCGTGATCAAACCGCGCATGTCGGTCTATGCCGAGGCTTCGCGCCAAATCAGGTCGATGATGGACGAGCTGACGCCGATTGTTGAACCGCTGTCCCTGGACGAAGCGTTCATGGACCTATCCGGCACGCAACGTCTGCACGGTGCGCCCCCCGCCGTCATGCTTGCACGATTGGTCAATCGGATGAAGGACGAGTTGGGGCTGACTGGGTCAATCGGGCTGTCACATAACAAGTTTCTGGCCAAGGTCGCATCCGATCTGGACAAGCCACGCGGTTTCTCGGTGATCGGCAAGGAAGAGACATCCGCGTTTCTGAACGACAAGCCAGTGCGCCTGATCTGGGGCATAGGCCCTGCGGCGCAGGAATCGCTGGACCGCGCAGGCATACGCCTGTTCTCGGACCTGTTGCGCTGGGACCAAGAGGATCTGACCGCGCGGTTTGGCTCCATGGGCTACCGGCTGTGGCATCTGGCCCGCGGTCAGGACAAGCGCCGGGTTTCGGCACATGAACCGATGAAGTCCATCAGCAACGAAACGACCTTTTTTGAGGATACGGCCAATGCCGACATTCTGGATGGGCACCTTTGGCGGATGGCGGAAAAAGTCTCGGATCGGGCCAAGGCCAAGGGGCTGGCCGGGCGGGTTGTGACGCTCAAACTGAAACGGGCCAATCACAAACTCATTACGCGACGCGTTTCTCTTCGCGATGCCACACAGATTGCCGATCGGATCTATCGCACAGCACGGGCGCTGTTCGATCAGGTTGGTGATCAGGGCCCCTATCGGCTGTTGGGGTGTGGCCTGTCGGATCTGTGCCCCGAGGATCAGGCGGATATTTCAGGGGATCTGCTGGATCCGGATGCCTCGCGCAGGTCGCAGGCCGAACGCGCCACGGATGAGATTCGCCGCCGTTTTGGGACGGATGCCATCGTCAAAGGACGTGCCCTGCGCTGAGGTTATTCGGCTGCGAGCTGCAGCGGCTCAGGTCCGATCCGCGCAATATCCATGATGATTTCGCCCAGGGTCTCTTTGAAGGCAGCGAAATTGTCATTCGGCTCGATCCTGCTTTCATCCATATACAGGGATCTGTCGATCTCGATCTGTACAGCATGCTGGTGGCGGCTGGGGCGTCCATAGGTCTGGGTCACATAGGCCCCGGCAAACGGCGTATTTCGGGCCACACTCAGACCCGCCGAGACGAAAGCGGCCTCTATCTGTTCGACGACCTCTGGCGCTGCAGAGGCACCGAACCGATCCCCCAGCACGATCTCGGGACGTCTGGAATTGACTGTTGACGCAAGGGCCACGGCTTCGTGCGGCATCGAATGACAGTCGATCAGAATCGCCTGCCCGAATTCCTGATGCGACTCTGCCAACAACGATTTGATCCGGGCATGATAGGGACGCCAACAGGTATCGATTCGCAGACGCGCCTCATCCATGGTCAGCTTACCGCGATAGATTTCTCGACCATTGGCGACCACACGCGGAATCACCCCCAGCCCGGACGCTACCCGCGGGTTATGGCCTTGGCGGCGCGCGCCCTGAATAAGGGCTGGATCCAGCTCTTCTGCGCTGCGGTTCAGATCGACATAGGCGCGTGGCATCATCGCCGAAATCAGTGGCGCACCATGGTCCGCCGCTGATGAAAACAACTGATCCACAAAAGCATCCTCGGAAGAACGAATCACATCTTGGCTGAGAATCGATCGCTTCATCAGCCCATTTGGATAGTTTCGACCGCTATGCGGAGAGGAAAAAACCACACAGGACGTGCGCTTGGCAGGCATATCCAGTAGGTAAGCAGCGTTTTGCATGGCGACTCCTTGTTCGCACCAAACATAGACCGGAAAATAGTTCTACCAAACCCCTTGAACCCTTTTGCGACTCCTTTTATAGACCCCGCTACCGGCGCGGGGTTCCGCGCCCCATTTCGTTATGGGGTTGGCCACGCGACGGTTTCATGGGCGGTTAGCTCAGCGGTAGAGCACTTCGTTGACATCGAAGGGGTCACAAGTTCGATCCTTGTACCGCCCACCATGAACTCACTGCTTCGGATTTCCGGGGCACCCGCAAACCCAGGCGCTGGCCACGTCCTTGATGAAGGCGCCGCAGATTGGAGACAGACCCATGAAGGTCAAGAACTCGCTCCGCTCGCTCAAGAACCGGCACCGTGATTGCCGGGTTGTGCGTCGCAAAGGCCGCGTCTACGTGATCAACAAGACGCAGCGTCGGTTCAAAGCTCGTCAGGGCTAAGAACTGCACATACTGAATTCAAAGAACCGCGCCTTCGGGTGCGGTTTTTTTTGTCCGGCATTTCAACCAGATGTAATGCGGACGGAACTGCAGGAATTCGCTCAGAAAGTTCGGTTCTGAGATTCAACGTTGTGATAGGACGATCTCGTGCTACGCTTTCCGTGATTTTATGACGGGAGGTCGGATTGGCCAACGATGATCTGGACAAGATATTCGGAACAACTCTGACCGACATGGTAGCCGATATAGGCCGCAGTGTGGCCCAGGCGGCCGAACAGCTTAGCGTTGATCAGCTGAAAGCGCTGAAGAACTACCCCCAGGAACTGCGCGATCTTGGCATCCCGCCGGTCTTTTATCACATGCAGGATGTCGATGTGGAACTGAAGGTCGTCATGGAGATGAGCAGTTCCACCGAAGAAGGCCAACGCAGCAGGATTGGCACCTTTATTTTTGGCCCGAAGCTGACTCAGACGGACACGCTCGATTCCAAAAGCGCGTCGACGATGCGAATGCGTTTCGCGCCCGGTCCCGTAGATGAGAGCAGATCTTTGGATGGCAATGATGGCAACTAAGAAAGTCAAAGCCCCCAAAAGAGCGCCCATAGATGTCCGCGTCACCGAGATGCCCGAGGCATTCACCACTCTGCTTCAGTCACTTGAAAACCGCATGACGGCAATGGAGGCGCGCGAAGTCGCGCTGCTCGAGACGATCAACGACCTGCAAGAACGGATCGACGATCTGGAAGAAGGCAGCGGCGGCATGTTGATGGGCGCGGGTAACCCGGTGATGAACCCGATGGCCGAGGGCCGCGCGGCAATGGGAGCGGACGATCCTGACACACAGGTCGTCAACGCGCAGGAATTCTCGCAAGCCCTGGGTGAACAGATCCTCGCCGGGTCTGATGGGAGCAGTGATTTCACCATCGACAACGTCAAAGTCGAAGCGGTTGTTGGGTTGGGTCAGGACGGCACCAAAGCCCAAATCGCGACGAATGCCCGAAAGCAGGCGATCAGCCAGAACGCATCCAAAGTCACTTTTTCCGTCAGGAGGCGGACCGCCACGCAAATTATTGAGAAAGACTGAATTAACAGAGGAGATTGGAAATGAGTATCGGGCAGGAACTGCTAAACGTCCCGTTTGCGGAAATGGTTCAAAAGCTTGCGCTTTCCGTTGCCGAGTCGCAGACCGAGTTGGATCGACATTCTACAGATGTCGCCAAATATATGGCCGATCAGAAGATCCAGCTTCCGGACCTGTCCAATCCCAATGGCCCCCCCAAAGAATTCAGTTTGGTTTCCATGGGCTTTCTACCCGCATTCTACGCGGTGCAAGAAGCCGAAATTGAGGTCAAAATGGCGATCTCAATGACTAAGCAAACCGAAAAAGCGGGCAGCGCTTCGGTCAAAGGTGGTTGGGGCCCTGTCGCAGCGCAGGTCAATGCCAGCTATTCCTCGCGCTATGCTTACAGCCAAGAAGGCGCAAGCAGGCTGACCATCAAACTGGCCCCGGCCGATCCTCCGGTCTTGCTGCAGAAATACATGGAAGCTGTCACACAGGTCATGCTGAAAAAAGAACCGGTGTTGACCGACGACCCAGACCCTGAGCCGGCCCCCGCACCTGTCCCGGACCCGTCTCCAACTGAACCTGAAAAAAGACAGAGAAAGCGCTAAGCAGCATCTCTCGATCTTTCAGTTTTTAAATCAACACGACTAGGCCAGCCATGACGGCGTAGCCAGGATGGGCTTTGCCGACCCTAAGGCCCCGCTGTGCTGCACCACTTGGTCGGAGCCAGCGACATGTTGGCAGTGATTTGACCAACTAATTTTGTCGGAATTTCTTGCATCCCACTGAGAATCGTTTAATTGACCATTTCAGTCGGGTTATTACCCGCGCCGATTTTCAATGTTGGGACACATGATGCTGAAATCCTCTACCTGCGTTGCCGCCGCCCTGACGGCCCTGATCGCGACCTCTGCCGCTGCCGAGGGCGAACTGAACCTTTATTCTTCGCGCCACTACGACACTGACGAACGCCTCTATTCCGATTTCGAAGAGGCCACCGGTATAACCATCAACCGCATCGAAGGCAAAGCGGACGAGTTGATTGCCCGGATGGAGGCCGAGGGCGCGAACTCACCCGCAGATATCTTGCTGACCGTTGATACCTCGCGTCTGGCGCGCGCCAAGAACGCAGGTATCCTGCAGCCGGTCGAAAGCGCGGTTCTGGAAGAACGTATTCCCACCAACCTGCAGGACGAAGACAACCAGTGGTACGGCTTTTCGCAGCGCGCGCGGATCATCTTCTTTGACAAGGCCGATGTGACCAACCCGCCCGCGTCTTATCTGGATCTGGCCAAGCCCGAATACAAAGGTCTGGTCTGCATCCGGTCGTCCAGCAACACCTATAACCAGACCCTGCTGGCCTCGATCATCACAAACCACGGCGCGGAAACCGCCAAGACCTGGG
The DNA here is from genome assembly GCF_059610185.1 of Ruegeria sp. YTSA108. Lineage (NCBI taxonomy): Bacteria > Pseudomonadati > Pseudomonadota > Alphaproteobacteria > Rhodobacterales > Roseobacteraceae > Ruegeria > Ruegeria sp. YTSA108. The sequence continues at coordinate 12,856 of NZ_JBXWND010000013.1, forward strand.
CCGAAGGCATGGTCGCGAACATGGCGCGTGAACCACAGGGCGGTGACACTGACCAGCTGCGCGGCATTGTTTCGGGTGAATGCGAGATCGCCGTTTCGAACTCCTACTACTTTGCCCGTGCAATGCGTAAAGACGTCAAAGGCCTGAGCGCTGAGATTGACATGATCGGCGTCCAGTTCCCAGCGCAAGAAGCAGAAGGCGCGCATATGAACCTGTCCGGTGCAGGCGTTGCCGCGAATGCTCCGAACAAGGACAACGCGATCAAGTTCCTGGAATACCTCGCCAGCGATCAGGCGCAGGTCTATTTCTCGAATGGCAATGACGAATTCCCGGCGGTCGAAGGCGTCGCCCTTGCGGATAACGTGGCAGCGCTGGGCGAGTTCAAAGCCGACGAGATCAACCTGTCCCAGGTCGCCAAAAACATCCCTGAGGCACAGAAGATCTTTAACGAGACCGGCTGGAAGTAATCTTTCATTCCATCGAGCAGAAGGGCGCAGTTTTCTGCGCCCTTTTTCTATTGTGAAGTTATGTTTTCTGGTCAATAATCTCATATACGGAAATGTTTCCCATATACGAGCTATGCCTGATACCCTATCCGACCGCCTTGCAAACCACCTGAATCATCTTCGCCAAACGCGGAGATGGTCGCTGGATCAGTTGGCGGAACACAGCGGTGTCAGCCGAGCCACCCTGTCGCGTATGGAAAAGGGGGATGTCAGCCCCACCGCGGAAACTCTGGGCCGGTTATGTGCCGCCTATGGGCTGCCGATGTCGCGTCTATTGATGATGGTCGAGGACAGTTTCGCCCCCCGCGTTCCCTTCGAAAATCAACCCGAATGGCGCGACCCCGAAACCGGCTTTACCCGCCGATCCGTCTCCCCTCCGGCCGCGGGCCTGAGCGGAGAGGTCATGGAAGGCCATCTGCCCCCAGGCGTTGTGATCACCTATGACACGCCGCCAAAACACGGGCAGGAGCATCACCTGATCATGCTGGACGGTGGCCTGACCCTGACCGTGGATGGAACCGCGCATCATCTGACGAGCGGGGATTGCCTGCGCTATCACCTGTCTGGCCCGACACGGTTCGAAACCCAAGCCGACCGAGGTGCTCGGTACCTGATGGTGCTGATATGATCTTACGACTGGCGGCCAATGATCTGAACCAAGCCCTAAACGATCTGACAGAGATACTGCACGCCTGCGTGCATGACGGGGCGAGTATCGGGTTCATTCAGCCATTTCCGTCGGGCGACGCGCAGCGCTATTGGCAGTCCCATGTCTGGCCAAACATCCAGACCGGCGCGGCCGAGATATTCGTCTATCGTAATGGCGAACGGATTGTCGGCACCGCACAGCTGGTGCCTGCCGCGATGCCCAACCAAGCGCATCGCGCCGACGTGTCCAAGCTGCTTGTTCATCCCCGCGCGCGACGGCGGGGCATTGGGCGGGCGCTTATGGCGACGGTTGAGGCGCGGGCACGCGAACTGGGGCGGTCCCTTTTGGTGCTGGACACGCGCAGCACGGACCCGTCGCTCCTCCTCTATCAAAGCCTTGGGTTTGAAATTGCCGGAGAAATTCCGAACTACTGCCGCAACCCGGAAAATGATCAGCTGGAACCAACTACTTTTATGTTCAAAACCCTGACCTGAGGGGCGCTCAGTCCACGGCGCTTACGGCTGTGTAAAGCCGCCGAAACCGTCCCAGCCGTTCAGATAACGCATGCATTTCTGCAGGCTCGAACCTGTCGGTGGTCGCCGGTTGCTCGGCCAGATCGGCAATGGTCAGAGCGCCGTCAGCACAGGCTGCCAGCCGGGCGGCACCATAGGCCGGGCCGGATTCCGCCCCCGCTGAACGCACGATGGGCTTTTCGGTCACAGCGGCGATCAGACCCAGCAGCAGGTCGGATTGGCTGCCCCCGCCTATGGCGGCAAGCTCGGGCAAATTGTCTATCGTGTCGCCGAAGCTCTGCGCCGCATCAGCGAAACAAAAGGCGATTGCCTCGACCACCGAACGGCAGATCTCGGCACGTGTGGTGGCATCCTCGAGGCCAAAGAATCCGGCACGGATATGCGGGTCCCCAAGGGGGCTGCGCTCACCTGTCAGATAGGGCAGGAAAATGGGCACGCGATCACCGCTGACGGTTTCAGCAAGCCCGACAACCTCGGCAGCCGAAAGCCCCAGCTGATCACCAATCCACGAAATGGGCCTTGCCCCGTTCAGCATCGCCGCCATTTGATACCAGCGGTCGGGCAATGTATGCGCAAACGCATGGACATAGCGTTCGGGGTTGGGCTTGTATTTACGATCCGCAACAAACAACTGACCGGATGTCCCCAACGAGATAAACCCACGTCCAGGTTCAGTTGCGCCCAATGACACCGCACCGGTTGCCGCATCCCCTCCCCCGGCCACGACAGGCACGCCGGAGTTCAATCCGGTCTCAGCTGCAGCCCGAACTGTTACCGTGCCAACGACATTGTGGCCGTCGAACATCTGCGGCAGCCAGTCAACAGCGACATCCGTGGCTTCCGCCATTCCGGTATGCCAGCGGCGTGAAGCCTGATCGAGCCACATTGTTCCTGCGGCATCGGAAGTATCGGTTGCCAGCTCTCCATGCAGACGCAGGCCGACATAATCCTTGGGCAGCAGGATATGGGAGAGTCGGGCATAATTGTGCGGTTCATGCCGTTTCAGCCAGGCAATCTTGGGCGCCGTAAAGCCGGGCAAGGGCAGGACGCCTACGATGTGACCAACCTGCGGCTGTGCCGCGCGAATGTCGTCGCATTCGCGGACCGCGCGGCTGTCATTCCACAGAATCGCCGGACGGATGGGGCATTGGTCGCGGTCCAACAGCACGGCCCCGTGCATCTGCCCCGACAATCCGACTGCTTTCACATCCGACAGGGAGATTTCGCCAGCAAGCAGGCCCAACGCATCGCGCGTCGCCTGCCACCAAATCTCCGGGTTCTGCTCGGACCAGCCGGGCTGTGGCGACGACGTCCCGATGCCGACTGACGAGGTCGCAAGAATTCGGCCGGCATCCGCGCAGACAAGTTTGACCGCTGACGTTCCGATGTCGATCCCAAGATACATTCACACCCCTTGCCTTGCATAATTCCGATATCACCGGCCAGGCTATTGATTTTTTTGCGCGCGCAAAGAATATGTAAAACTATGATAAGATCAAGGCGGACGAACAGACTGGCATGACGAAGATCAGGAACATGGAAGAGTTTGCGGCCCTCAGCGGCATCTCTCGGCCCACAGTATCGAAATATTTCCAGGACCCAGACAGTGTTCGGCCCACAACACGGCTCCGTATCGAAGAGGCGCTTGAGCGGTTCGACTATCGCCCCAACATCTATGCGGTGAACCAGAACCGGAAACTGACCAAGAATATCGGCATCGTGGTCCCCTATCTTGCCGATCCGTTTTTTGCCGAAATCGCACGCTATCTTGAACAAAGCTGTATTGCTGCGGGGTATCGCCCGTCCCTGTTTAGCTCGCATGGCGATCCCAAGCTGGAAAACGAAATTCTCGACGGCCTGAAATCCATGAAGCCCGCCGGAGTGCTGTTGGCACCTTTGGGGCGCACCTCGGATCGGACGGCGATCGAGAAATTCTGCGCCAATGTTCCAACAGTCCTGTTTGACAGCAATCTTGAAGGTTTGGGTGCAGCCTTTATTGGATCGGACAATTTCAGTTTTGTCTCGCAGACAGTCGAATACATGACCCGCACCGGCGAACCGCCTTCATTCTTCGAAATGCGCACCCCCGCCAACCCAAACGCCAACAAGCGACGGAAGGCCTATATCGAAGTGATGGAGCGCCTTGGGTTCGATCCTCATATCATCAAAGTCGACGGCAAGGGTTGGGCATTTGAGGAAATCGGTCACAGGGGGGCGCTGAAAGTTCTGTCAGATCGCGAGCTGAGGACGGACTCGGTCTTGTGCAGCAACGACCGTTTGGCCATCGGCTTTCTTGCTGCTTGCTATGAACAGGGGATTCGGGTCGGTCGCAAAGACGATTCTACGCTGCGCTTGGCCTCAAATGATGACCATCCCTTTGCAAAATTCACATGCCCATCCCTGACTACAGCAGCACATGATTATGACAACGTAGCCGGGCGCAGTGTGGAGACTTTGTTTGAACTCATTGAAAACGGGGGGAAATTTGACACTCGAACCGAGACTCTTTTCCCCGCAAGGTTGGTTTTAAGGGATTCCGCGTGACCTCATATTTTTAACGCGCGTAAAGTTTTTATTGACGGCGCGACAATTTTAAAACTACCTTCTCTGCACGACATCCAAGCTCAGGGAGGACAGGGATGTATCTCAAGAACGCACTTCGTGCGGCGACAGCAATGACTTTCGTCGCCACGGCAGCAGCCCAAGCGGATACCTTAACAATAGCGACCGTGAACAACGGCGACATGATCCGGATGCAGGGCTATACCGATAAATTCACCGAAGCGACCGGCATCGATGTCGAGTGGGTTACGTTGGAAGAGAACGTGCTGCGCCAGCGCGTGACAACGGATATCACCACCAAAGGTGGCCAATTCGACATCATGACCATCGGAATGTACGAGACGCCGATCTGGGGCGCGAACGGCTGGTTGGTTCCCCTAGACGGGCTGTCGGATGAATACGACGTAGGTGACATCCTGCCCGCCATGTCAGGCGGCCTTAGCCATGATGGAACGCTCTACGCGGCTCCGTTCTACGGCGAAAGCTCGATGATCATGTATCGCACTGACCTGATGGAAAAAGCGGGTATGGAAATGCCGGACGCTCCGACTTGGGAGTTCATCCGCGAAGCGGCTGCTGCGATGACCGATCGCGACGCTGATATCAACGGTATCTGCCTGCGCGGCAAGGCCGGTTGGGGCGAAGGCGGTGCTTTCATCACAGCGATGTCCAATTCCTTTGGTGCGCGCTGGTTTGATGAAGATTGGAAGCCGCAGTTCGATCAGCCTGAATGGGCTGACACGTTGAACTTCTACGTAGGTATGATGAACGAGTCCGGCCCCGCAGGTTACGCCACTAACGGATTTAACGAAAACCTGTCGTTGTTCCAGCAGGGCAAATGCGGCATGTGGATCGACGCAACGGTCGCGGCTTCTTTCGTGACCAACCCGACAGACTCGACAGTCGCGGATAGCGTCAGCTTTGCACTTGCACCCGACACGGGGCTTGGCAAGCGCTCGAATTGGTTGTGGGCGTGGGCTCTGGCAATTCCGGCTGGTACGGAACAGGCAGACTCGGCCAAACAGTTCATCGAGTGGGCAACATCCAAAGACTACATCGAACTCGTAGCCGAGAACGAAGGTTGGGCCAACGTGCCTCCGGGTGCACGTACGTCGCTGTACGAAAATCCGGACTATCAGGCGGTTCCGTTCGCCAAGATGACGTTGGACTCGATCCTGTCGGCTGATCCGAACAATCCGACTGTAAAGCCAGTGCCTTACGTTGGTATTCAGTTTGCAGCGATCCCGGAATTCGCAGGTATTGCCACGCAGGTGAGCCAGGAGTTCTCGGCAGTTTATGCCGGGCAGCAGACAGTAGAAGAAGCTCTTGCCAAAGCGCAAGCCTTCACTGCCGAAGAAATGGAAGCCGCAGGCTACTAAGGCCTCCTTCCCAGCGGGTGGACAGAGGTCTGTCCCCCGCTTCACCCTTCCACAACTCGCGTTTTTCTCGCAGGCTGAGCTATGCCTGAACAGAGAGGTTTTGCGTCATGGCTACTCAACATTCCCGATCAGTTGCACGCCTGATGATGGCACCTGCAGTGATCCTGCTTCTTGGCTGGATGCTCGTGCCTCTGACGATGACGCTCTATTTTTCCTTCAAGAAATACCTGCCCCTGCGCGGCGGTGATCTGGGATGGGTCGGCTTGGACAACTACGTCCGGTTCGTCTCCTCCAGTTCCTTCTGGCCCGCGGTTCAGGCCACGCTGATGATCGTCGGCGGCGTGCTTGCCATCACGGTTGTTCTGGGCATCCTTCTGGCAATGCTGCTGGATCAGCCGATGTGGGGCCAAGGCGTTGTCCGCATCCTAGTGATCGCACCGTTCTTTGTGATGCCGACCGTTTCCGCATTGGTCTGGAAAAACATGTTCATGGACCCGGTCAACGGGTTGCTAGCTCATCTGTGGCGCTTTTTCGGGGCTGAGCCAGTTTCCTGGCTATCCGAGGCGTCGATGACGTCAATCATCATGATCGTATCGTGGCAATGGCTGCCGTTTGCGACGCTGATCCTGCTGACCGCGATCCAGTCGCTGGACAGTGAACAGTTGGAGGCCGCGGAAATGGACGGCGCGCCGCCGCTCAAGCGCTTTTACCATATCATCCTGCCGCATCTAAGCCGCGCGATCACCATTGTGATCCTGATCCAGACGATTTTCCTGTTGTCGATCTTCGCCGAAATCTTCGTGACCACCGGCGGCGCCTTCGGCACCCGTACACTCACCTACCTGATCTTCCAGCGCGTGCTAGAGGGCCAGAACGTCGGCCTTGGATCAGCCGGAGGTGTCTATGCAATCATCCTTGCCAATATCGTTGCCATCTTCCTGATGCGCATCGTCGGCAAGAATCTGGACGCGTGAGGAGGTAACGATATGAGCCGCTCAGTTACACCCCGTCGCAAGTCGCTTAACACCGCCCTGGCATGGGCCGTTGGTCTGCTGATCTTTTTCCCGATCCTCTGGACCATCCTGACCAGCTTCAAAACCGAAGCACAGGCCATCGCCAGCCCGCCGCTGTTTCTGAACTTTGACTGGACGCTGGAAAACTATGCCATCGTTCAGGAACGCTCGGACTATATGCGGTTCCTGTGGAATTCGGTGATCATCGCGGGTGGTTCGACCATATTGGGCGTGATCATCGCGGTGCCCGCCGCCTGGGCGATGGCCTTTGTGCCATCAAAACGCACCAAGGACATCCTGCTGTGGATGCTGTCCACCAAGATGCTGCCTGCGGTCGGTGTTCTATACCCGATCTACCTGCTGTTCATCCGGCTTGGGCTTTTGGACAGTCGCGCAGGTCTGGTTGTGGTTCTGATGCTGATCAACCTGCCGATCATTGTATGGATGCTCTACACCTATTTCCGCGAAATCCCCGGCGAGATCCTGGAAGCCGCCCGCATGGACGGGGCAACGCTGAAGGAAGAAATCCTTTACGTGCTGACGCCGATGGCGGTGCCCGGTATCGCCTCGACCATCCTGTTGAACTTTATCCTCGCCTGGAACGAGGCGTTCTGGACCCTCAACCTGACCGCAGTTGACGCGGCACCGCTGACGGCCTTCATCGCCAGCTACTCCAGCCCCGAGGGCCTGTTCTTTGCCAAACTCAGCGCGGCATCGACCATGGCAATCGCACCAATCCTGATCCTTGGCTGGTTCAGCCAGAAACAACTTGTCCGCGGCCTGACCTTCGGCGCCGTGAAATAAGGAAAACTCCGCATGGGACGCATTCAACTCAAATCCGTGACCAAGAAATTTGGCGACGTTGAAGTCATTCCGCCGCTGGACCTGACCATTCAAGATGGCGAGTTCACTGTCTTCGTCGGCCCCTCGGGCTGTGGTAAATCCACCTTGTTGCGGCTGATTGCCGGGCTGGAGGATATCACCTCGGGCAATATCGACATTGACGGGGCGGACGCCACCGATGTCCCGCCCGCAAAGCGCGGTCTGGCCATGGTGTTCCAATCCTACGCGCTCTACCCGCATATGACGGTGCGCAAGAACATCGCCTTTCCGCTGCGTATGGCCAAACTGGATCAGGCCGAGATTGACCGCCGCGTCGAGGGCGCTGCCGATGTTCTGAACCTGACCGATTACCTGGATCGCCGACCGGGCCAACTGTCCGGCGGTCAACGCCAGCGCGTTGCCATTGGCCGCGCCATCGTACGTGAGCCTGCGGCGTTTCTGTTTGACGAGCCACTCTCGAACCTCGACGCCGCCTTGCGCGTTGGAATGCGGCTTGAAATCAGCGAGCTACACAAGCGTCTTGCAACCACGATGATCTATGTGACCCATGATCAGGTCGAGGCGATGACGATGGCCGACAAGATCGTCGTGCTGCAGGCCGGTGTGATCGAACAGGTGGGCAGCCCGCTCGAGCTGTATAAGACTCCGCGAAACCTGTTTGTCGCGGGCTTTATCGGCTCACCCAAAATGAACTTCATTGCGGGCGAAGAGGCCGCGAAACATGACGCCCATACGATCGGGGTCCGCCCCGAGCATCTGGAGGTATCCGACAGTTCCGGCACCTGGTCCGGGGTGGTTGGGGTTTCCGAACATCTGGGCTCGGACACGTTCTTCCACATTCACGGAACCGGCCTTGCGGACACGATCACCGTACGAGCGGGGGGTGAAGTTGGCTTCAACCACGGCGACCGTATCTATCTGACGCCACGCGCGGATGTGATCCATCGGTTTGACGCAAAGGGCCTGCGGATCGAATGACACGTCTGGTCGGTAAAACCGCCCTGATCACCGGGGCCGCGCGTGGCATCGGACTGGCCTTTGCCAAAGCCTATGTTGCCGAAGGGGCCCGTGTCGCGCTGGCCGACATTGACGGCGCGCGCGTGCAAGCCGCGGCCGCCGAAATCGGTGAGGCCGCTTTGGCTATCGAGATGGATGTGACCAACCAGCAGAGCATCGATGCCGCGGTGGCAAAGACGGCTTCACATTTCGGTCCCATCGACATTCTGATCAATAACGCTGCCATCTTTACCGCAGCACCCATCATCGAAATCGAGCGCACCGACTACAACCGAGTTTTCGACATCAATGTCTCAGGCGCCCTGTTCACGATGCAGGCCGTCGCGCGCCACATGATCGAACACGGGACCAAAGGCCGGATCATCAACATGGCATCGCAAGCCGGACGACGGGGCGAGCCTCTGGTCGCCGTCTATTGCGCAAGCAAAGCCGCTATCATTTCGCTTACCCAATCTGCAGGGCTGAACCTGATCCAACACGGCATCAACGTGAATGCCATCGCTCCGGGTGTTGTCGATGGCGAACACTGGGATGGTGTGGACGCCTTTTTTGCAAAGCATGAGGGTAAAGAGCCCGGGCAGAAGAAACGCGAAGTAGCCGCAGCGGTGCCGCTCGGACGGATGGGCCGTGCCGAGGACCTGACCGGAATGGCCGTGTTTCTGGCCTCAGACGAGGCGCAGTATATCGTCGCGCAAACCTATAATGTCGACGGCGGGAACTGGATGAGCTGATGGATCCTCTGGCAAACGCAAATCCCCCGGTGCGGCTGCGGCGCGACAGCCTTGCAGATATGCCTGCGACTGTCAGGACACCGAATTACCTGCCCACAGACCTGAAACCCGGCATCGTCCATATCGGGCTGGGCAATTTTCACCGCGCGCATCAGGCCTGGTATATCCACCAGTTGATGCAACAGGGCCAAGCACTGGACTGGGCGATCATCGGGGCCGGTGTCCGCAGCTATGATGCCGAAATGCGAGAGAGGTTGCTGGCGCAGGACTGTCTGACAACACTGATCGAGCTGGACCCAAAGGGAATATCCGCCGAAATTGTCGGAGCCATGATCGACTACCTGCCAATCGAAGAGGGCAATGCGACGCTGATCCGGCAGATGGCCGATCCGTCCATCCGGATTGTGTCGCTTACAGTGACCGAGGGCGGCTATTTTCTGGACGCCAATACCGGCGCGTTCAACGCCGATCACGAAGACATTCGATACGATGCCGCCCATCCAGACCAGCCGCGAACCGCGTTTGGCGCCATTGTTGCAGCTCTTCGACAGCGCAAGAAGGAGGGTTTGAAACCCTTTACCACGCTCAGCTGCGACAACCTTCAGGGCAACGGGGTGATCCTGCGAAACTGCATTGTTGGTTTGGCGCGTATGTCTGACCCGAATCTAGCCACATGGATCGACCGATATGGCGCATTTCCCAATTCGATGGTGGATTGCATTGTACCCGCTACGACAGAGCAGGTTGTTTCGCAATGCCACGGACTTGGAATCGATGACCGCGTCCCTGTCTCACATGAAAACTTTCGCCAATGGGTGATCGAGGACAATTTTTGCGCAGGGCGTCCGCCGCTCGAACAAGTCGGTGCCACACTGACCCACGATGTTCATAGCTATGAGACGATGAAACTGCGTATTTTGAACGGCGGTCATCAGCTGCTTGCGAATGTCGGAGAAATCCTGAACGTCCCGACGATTTCACGATGCATGCAGGACTCTGATATCCTGGCGTTTTTCGCTAAAGTTCAGGCCGAAGAAATCCTCCCGCATGTCGCTGCTGTCCCCGGCGCTAAACCAAGTGAATATCTTGATCTGGTCGAAAAGCGATTTGCAAACACCGCCATCCATGACACCACGCGCCGTGTCGCGTTTGACGGATCCTCACGGCATCCCGGGTTCTTGCTGCCTTCGCTGCGTGACGCAGTTGCCTCGGGCCCTGCCCCCAGCGGGCTGCCCCTGGCCGAGGCATTCTGGTGCCGGATGTGTGCAGGCAGGCGCGAGGATGGGTCTGAAATTGCGCCAAACGACCCCCATTGGGACGCTCTTCAGCACATCGCGCTGGCGTCCAGAGATGATCCGAAACTGTGGATCGAGCAGGATCAATATTACGGCGAGATTGGCCGTGATACCCGCTTTGGTCAGGCCTTTTCTTTTTGGCTGACCAAGATCTGGAGACATGGCAGCCGCGCTGCGATAGCAGACTACGTCGCGCAGACGTCCACGTCAGAGTAACCGGTCAAAACACATGGAGATCAGTCGCGGGCCAAGACCGCGCAGTTCCGTGACGTATTACGTGCAAACGCGGCGCAGGGGTTCTGACACTGCAAATTGGCGCGCACCCATAAAAATTTTAGGTGTTCTCATAACGCTGCATCGCCGCCATCGATTTTACTCACAAAAATTGAAGACTTTTGCGCACAAGTTTGCACGATTTGCCCATAACATTGCGCGGTTCGAGAAACGCGCTCAATTGATCGTAGTCACCACACATCTTCTTCAACTAGAACCGGGCGTTTCTCAATCAAGAGTAAATTCTTATTGGAAATATTCGACCCTGATCATAGGGAAGCAGTTCTTTCGAGGGCTTGTGATAGATCCTCGCTTCAAGAATGGATATCTCCGTAATTGCCAAGTGAGCGCGTCCAAACCGACGCGCTCACTTTGCTTGGTATTGCTTGTCACTACGGAGTTAAGAGCGATGTATCACTCTGCAGCAACAGCTTCCTCTTCCAGTGCCGGGTAGTCGGTGTACCCTTTTTCATTGCCGCCGTAGAGCGTGGTTGGATCGAGCTCATTCAGAGCGGCGCCTTTCTCCAACCGGTTGACAAGATCAGGATTGGAAATAAACGGCCGACCAAAGGCCACCAGATCGACGGCTCCGGTTTCAACCGCTTCAATCGCCATGTCTCGGTCATAAGCGTTGTTGCCCATTTTCGCGCCATCAAACAGATCATAGAGCATCTTCAGATCGCCACCTTCCGGAATATCGCGGGGGCCGCCGGTCTGTCCCTCCACAAGATGGAGATAGGCCAGCCCATAGCCATTCAGCAATTTGACCGCATGAGTGAATGTCGCCTGCGGGTCGCTGTCGGAGATGTTGTTGGCGTCCGAGAACGGGCTTAGGCGGACACCAACACGGTCGGCGCCCCACACGTCTACAACTGCGTCCATGACCTCTTTCAGAAACCGTGCTCTGTTCTCGACAGGACCGCCGTATTCGTCTTCGCGCTTGTTGGACTCGTCCCTCAGGAACTGATCGATAAGGTATCCGTTGGCTGCATGGACCTCGACACCGTCGAAACCGGCCTCCTTGGCGTTTTCTGCGGCCCTCCGGTAGTCGGCAACGATGCCAGCAATTTCTTCGACGGCCAGAGCCCGCGGCTCGGATGTTTCGACGAACTGCTCACCATCAAAGGTCTTGGCCTTAGCGCCGATCGCAGATGGCGCAACAGGGGCACCACCATCCGGCTGTAAGCTGGTATGCGAAATCCGGCCCACATGCCAAAGCTGGATCACGATCTTGCCACCCTCAGCATGGACGGCCTCAGTCACTTTTCTCCAGCCGTCGATCTGTGCTTCGGAATAAATGCCAGGTGTCCAGGCATAGCCTTTGCCTTGGGGCGAGATTTGCGAAGCTTCCGTGATGATCAATCCAGCACCCGCCCGTTGCACGTAGTACTTGGTCTGCAATTCATGGACGCTGTCATCTTCGGCTCTTGCCCGGTTGCGGGTCAGTGGCGCCATGACAACGCGGTTTTTCAGCTCGATTGCACCAGCTTTGATGCCGGAGAACAGTTTTTCATCAGCCATTGCTGCTTCCTTCTTTGGTAAACTTCGTTCAGATATTATTGGACCAATTAGTCCAATATTAGGATCACTGTCTCTTGATTGAGTTTGTGTTAGGTTTCATTTCCTTGTTGTAGCGGGAGGCCTTATGGCGAAATCACCAACCGGGCTTGTTTCAGGGTTTGCGAAATCTGCTCAGAGGGAATGCCCGCCTTGCGCAAGGCTAGCGTGCCAATTGCAAGGGAGGCAAAGGCGCGTGCCTTGTCGAGTACCTGTCCCGGATCCGAAGGCTCAAGCGCTCTTGCAATAATCTCGTCAATACTCTCCAAATGCTGTCGCCCGAGAGCCGCCACTTCATTGTCATGCGGGGCAAGTTCCGTTAGGCAATTGATCAGCATGCAGCCGTCACGACCGCCTTGCGGGTTCGCCAAAGCTTCCATTATCGCACCAACGGGATCATTTCCGCCCGCATCTGCAACGTCACGCAGATTTTTCAAACCACGCCTTGAATAGTGTCTGAGGGCTTTGTGAAACAAAGTCTGCTTGTTGACGAACGTTCCATAGAAGCTGGACCGGCTCAAACCCATGGCCTTGGTCAGATCATCCACAGATGCGGTCTCGTAGCCCTTGTGCCAAAAAACGCACAAGGCTTTTTCCAAAGCCTCAGCTTCGTCAAAGGCGCGAGGCCTACCCGGGCCTGCGGGTGATTTGATGTCGCCAACTGCGAGAGTTTCTTTGCTCATGAGCAAGATGTGGAATGGTTGGCCCAGAAATACAAGGTGGCGGTAGGGAATTTTTGGAATGGTCAGTCCGTATTGTGACCAGAGAAAGGAATTTAGGTCCGTGGAAATGCAAAACCTCCCCGGCGCGCTTTGTGTCACGCTAATCTTAGGATCAGGACTGTTAGTCTTCTTGCGGGAGTGTCAGACGAAGAGGATCGTGTTCGTAGAAAAGAGAGGCCACGCTCGGTACTCGTTTCCAACACTTGACAGAGTGACTGGCGGCTTTGTCCAATACTTAGATGTTGATCACTCACAAACCAGAGATTGGTTCGGTAGATCCATGGCCAATGCCCTCAAATTGTGAGGATTACTACCCCAATGAGTAACAAAGCCACGAATTCAGAACTGGTTTTATGAGCATCAGTACGGCGGGCCGTTGTAAGCAAACCAACAATAATTTCAGCGCGCTAGGTTAAAATAGCGAGGTTAGCTGAAGTTTAATTCGCCCAATGTGAACTTCTTAACTTTGGCTAGAACGACTTCTTGTCAGTATCGTTTCATGAGTTGTTAGTGAGTTCGGTGAGTAAGTAGATGTATTTGCATAGTTTCGAGGGACATTGTAGCGCAGTCAATGACATCCGGATGGATGATTTTGCGCTTGAGTATCCGTTGTTGGACGATGCCGGAGTGCACGCACAATGGCAAAATGGCTCCTGGCAAATCACGCGGATAGCCGATATCTGGACAAGAACCGGGAAGGTACTTTCTTTGCCTTACAAAGGGGCCAACGCCTATCCATCTTTCCAGTTTGCTGAGGATGGAACCCCGCTTCCTTTGATGGAAAAAGTGTTGAAAGCCCTGCCACGTGAAATGACGCCGTGGCAATGCGCGTTCTGGTTAACCTCACCCAAATTGGAACTCGGAGGGGAAAGCCCGGCAATTCGCATTCAGACCGGCGATGACTGCATAGTCGATATCGCAGGCGAAGCTGGTTGTCTGATGGCAGCTTAGTTTTAGCTTTTGGTCACTCATACGTCGTACAACATCTGGCAAATTCGTGACTCCCCTGCTTTTTCTGCCACCGGCAAGAAAAGCAAGATCAGGGCACTCAACGCAGCACTCTTTAGCGTACTTAACTGAGTGTCTGACGTCAGCGCCAATGGGACAGTTTAGGTTGATTTGATAAGAGAGGGTTTCTGGCTCATCGTAACCGCCAAGGAGTGGAGATGGGAAAGAAACCCGGAACCAAGCAGAGCCACGGCGAGAAGATTGTTAAAGACATCCGCCGCGCGACGCACAAACAGTATTCTGCCGAAGAGAAGATCAGGGTCGTTCTGGATGGCCTGAAGGGCGAGGACAGCATTGCAGAGCTATGTCGTCGCGAAGGCATTGCTCAGAGCCTGTATTTCAGCTGGTCCAAGGAGTTCCCGGAAGCCGGAAAGAAACGTTTGGCTGGCGACACGGCACGTGCTGCGACATCAACCGAAGGAAAGTGAGCTTTCCCCGCGTGAGTTGGCTGTTCGCTTCGACGGGCCGCGCTGCACCATTCCGATAGAAGGGTGAATGTCCGGTAAGGGCCGAAACACCAGTTCGGCAGATTGCCACGAACCGCAGAAAAGTCCGCATCTCGGAAACTGCAAAGACTAGTTTTGGATGTCCGCTTCGGGCTAGTAGCGGCTATCCGAAAATCTTCCCCGGTACTACGATTATGCTGCGAAACCAGCCAAGAATGAGACCCGAAGATATCGAACCTCAAACCAAAAAAGTTGTAGGTTAATGCGCCCAATGTTTTGGGCGAGTTGCAAAGCTATGGGCGCACCAACAAAAATTGTAGGGACGCGCATAACGCTGCGCTTCTGCTATTGATTTCAATCATTAAATTCAGATGTTCTTGCCCATAACTTTGCGTGGTATTTGCGCATAATTTTGCACGATTTACCCAAAAGTTTGCACACTCTCCCTATCTGTGTCCAACTACATCCTTCCGAAAGCCTCTTTGAGTTCTGCGACTTGTTCTACATCCAACATCCGGGTTGACATACCCTGCAGTGCCACGAGCAGCTTGGCTGTTTCTTCCAACTCTTCCGCTGCACAGACTGCTGAAAAGAGATCCTTTCCTGATACGACGGGACCGTGGTTGGCCAGCAGAACAGCACTATACTTGCCGCCCAGTTCGCGGATCAAATCACCGGATTTTGGATCACCCGGCTTAATGTATGGAACCAGTTTAACCGTGCCTACGCGCATGACCACGTATGGTGTAAGCGGCGGAATACAGTCATTGGGATCGGTGTCTTCCAGACACGACAGCGCGGTCGCCCAGGTCGAGTGCAAATGAACCACGGCGCCCACTTCAGGTCGCGTCTCATAGAAGGCTTGGTGCAGAAAGATCTCCTTGGTCGGCTTGTCACCGGACAGGTGGTTGCCATCCAAATCAATCTTGGCAATTCGCTCGGGGTCAACATTGCCCAAAGTCGAATTCGTTGGCGTCATGAGAATCCCGTCCGGTAAACGCGCAGAGACATTGCCCGCGGTGCCAACGGAAAAGCCACGCACAAACAGCGAGGCGCACAGCTCGGACATCTGCCGTCGCAGTGCCTGTTCTTCAGAACTCATTTGCCTGCCTCCATCATTCTCAGTGCCTTCGAGAAGAAATCTGGAGCGCCAAAGTTGCCGGATTTCAAAGCCATTGCAATGGGTTCAGTTTTTCCAACGCTCAGGACAGGTACGCCCGGGTCAATCTCTGGCCCGATTGACATAGCCGGTGACCCCAGTGCCTCAGAGACAGCCTGGGCGACAGCTCCCGACGTCTCACCTCCAGCTACAACCAACCGCTTGTAGCCCTTTTGGACAAGTTCTCGCGCGGTATCTTCAAAGAGATTGTCCAGCTTTTCCGTTACGGCTTCCTGACCAAACTGACCTTGGATCGCACGCACATCATCCGGGCTCCCCGATGAATACGCGAGCGGCGCCTGACCCGAATGCTCTTCAAAGAAATCCAGAAGCGTTTGCGTGGTCACATCCCCGAACATAACACCCGAAACATCAATTGCGAAAGTCGGATGGGACTTCGCGTGAATTTCAATCTGCCTGCGGGTCGCACCTGAACAAGAACCCGCAAGGATCGCGGCAGGCCCTGCGATACCAGTGAACACAGTGCCAGCACTTTTGGATGAAGTCTCTCTCAGGAAGTTTCTTGGTAGTCCCAGTGCTATACCCGATCCCCCAGTAATGAGCTTGGCATCCTTTAGAGCTTCTCCCCAGGCCAACAAATCTTCATCCGAAATCGCATCGCCAATTACAAATCGTTCGCCGGCCTTCTGCAAAGCATCAGCAATCGCCTCTGATCCTTGCTCCACGGCGTCAATTGACACCAACCCGACCGCTTCTTGGGTCTGATACTGCAACCATCGCCTGATGTTAGCATCCGTCATCGGAGTAAGAGGGTGATTTTCCATCCCCGACTTGTGCAACAGCTTACCTTGCACAAATAGGTGACCGTGATAGACGGTGCGCCCGGTTGTCGGAAAGGCCGGGCAGAAAACCACCTTTTGCGCGTCCAGCTCGTCGGCAAGCGCTTTCGCAACTGGGCCGATATTTCCTTCCGTCGTGGAATCGAAGGTCGAACAATACTTGAAGATGAACTGCTGGCATCCTTGATCCGCGAGCCACCGCAAAGCACTCAGACTGTCTGCAATGGCTTCTTCAACCGGTGCAGTGCGGCTTTTGAGTGAGATCACACCCGCTTCGATCTCTTCGTCGACCGGGATATTAGGAACACCCGGAAACTGCGCGGTTCGTATCCCACCTTCTGGCTCCATGCCCTTCGCCAAGGTGTTCGCAATATCACTCGCACCAGTAAAATCATCCGCTATGACACCTATTTTCATAGTTCGATGTCCCTCGTCGGCCCTGGGTCTAGCCTATAGATATGCGGCGCTGCACCGACTGGAAAAACCTCACGCACAAGTGGATCATGGCCGGGCACGATAAGTCGAGGATGCGAGGCCAACCTCTCGAGTGTCTCGAAACCATCCATCATGTCCTGTAGGTCGACGACAATGGGAAAGGCTTTGCGCGCCATGAAATTCTCATAGTAATGCGAGGCATCAGAGGCGAGCACCATCCACCCGGCTTCCGTCCTTACGCGAACGCATTGCAACCCTCGCGAATGCCCACCAATGCAGTGCACCGTGACCCCATCTATAATCTCGGCTTCTCCATCGTAGAACACGACGTTCCCTGAATAGAGACGCTTTACGACCTCGCAAATATGGCTAGCCGTGAAAGGTGCGCGCAGATGGTCGTGGCACATGCAGGGGCCTGTGGCGAAGGCCATCTCCGCCGATTGCATATGCAACTTCGCGTTCGGGAACATATGCAGCCCCCCCGCGTGATCATAATGAAGATGGGTCACGATAACCTCGGTTACCGCTTCCGGTGAAATGCCTAGGGGCCGCAGAGCCTCGCGAGGATCCATCGCAATGGGACGACCACGGGCGGCGGCCTCATCGGAGTCGTAGCCAGTATCGACCAGAATGACTTTGTTGCCGCGTTTGAGCACCCAAACGAAGTAATCCATCGCATGAGGCGCGCTGTGATTATCATCGATGATGAAACTATCTGCTCGCGTCCGCGCATGTCGATCCGCGTATTTCACGGCGTGGATTTCCCAATCGTTCATCGGATGACCTCGGAGTACTGGTGAACTACCTTGGTAGCGATCATATCAGCCACTGCCGTATCGAAGGCCTGAAAATGCGCGCTTTCCAGGTGGGCGGAGAACGCAGCGCTGTCATCATAAACCTCATAGAGAAAAACTGTATCGGGATTGCCGCCGAGGCAAACGTCAAACTGCTGGCATCCGGCTTCTTCACACAAAGAGGTCGAAGCGTTTTCGACCATCAGCGGCAAAAAGGTGTCTCTCGTACCGGGCTTGAGAGTGAAGGTGACAGTAACCACAAACATCAGACGGAAAGTCCTTTCAGACGTGAGAAAGCGCGCTTCGCAACGGGCAGTTGGCTGAGGATCAGGCCAATGTTGAGCACCAGCAGAATGGCCGCACCCGGGCGTGAAAAGAAGACCGAAAGATCCCCGTCCGACAAGAACAGCGACCGGCGGAAGGTTTCGTCAAACAGGCTGCCCAGAATAACCCCGATAACCAATGGCGCGATTGGGTATTTCATCAGGTTCATGAAATAGGCAACGGCGCCGACGCCAAGCATCAGGTAAAGATCATTGATGCCACCACCGACGCTGAAAGACCCAATTGTTGTTAGAACCATCACAACCGGCAAGAAGATAGTCTGCGGGATGGCGAGTATTCTGATGAAAACCCGAGCAGTGAACAGGCCCATCAGGAACATTGTCAGGGAGGCCAACACAAGTATTGCAACCACGCGCAGAATGATCTCGGGGTCTATCGTCGGACCTGGGATCACGTTGTTGATCTTGAAAGCCCCCATCAAAGCCGCGGCGGGTGGTGAACCGGGAATGCCCAACACCAAAAGCGGGATTAGTGCGCCCCCAATGCAGGCGTTGTTTGCCGTTTCAGAGCACAGCAGACCTTCCAATGACCCTTTTCCAAACTTATCGCCCTCAGCAGATACGGTCTTACCGACACCGTAGCTGACCCAACCGGCGACATCTTCGCCGACGCCGGGAAGTGCTCCTACCCCTGTCCCGATCACCCCTGACCGGCCAATGGTGGGCAGGTAGCGTCGGATGGAGCGTAGATTCGGAAGGATGCGACCTTTCAGGGCCAGAGCTTTCCCGGCCTCAACGTGCCTTAAACCGTCGATGATTTGGGGAATGGCAAATGCCCCCATCAAAACCGGCACGACCTGAAACCCGCTCATCAAGTAAGACCAGCCGAAGGTATAGCGCGGTTCAGACAACAGAGGGTCAAGCCCCACCATGGACATCGCAAGGCCGATCAGACCGGCGATCCATCCCTTGATCACCAGGTCTTCGCTCATCAAAGTGCCAGAAAGCAGAATGCCGAACAGGGCCAGCAGTGCTTTCTCCGGGCTTGCGATGTTTTTTGAAACCAAAAGCAACGCCCAGACAAAGATCAAAAGCGTGATGGTCCCGATAACTGTACCAATGAAACTGGCCGTTGTGGTCAGCCCTAGTGCTTCGCCCCCTCGACCCGCTTTAGCCAGAGGGTATCCATCCATGGCCGTCGCCGCACTGGCCGCCGTGCCCGGAATGTTCAGCAGGATTGACGGATAAGAGCCGCCGTAAATCGCGCCGACATAGGCCCCGAGCAAAGCGATCAGCGAATAGTCCAATGGGATCTTGTTGCCGAAGAAACCCGTCAGGATCGTCACTGCCAGCGTTGCGGTCAGGCCGGGCAATGCGCCAAACGTTATACCCAGGAACACGGATGCAATCAAATACAGATAGGTCAGCGGGTCTACTGCCAGGCCCACGAATGTGGTCCCAAATCCAGCCAGTTGCGAAAGGATAAAGTCCATCCGGTCAATCTTTCCATAGCGGACGAAGCGTCACGTAGTAGTGGTACTCGATTTGCTTGAAGATCAGCCCGCCGCGCGCGGGCACGTTCTGTCGGAAAACAAAGGCCATCGCACAAACGAGGATGAGCGGGGCAAGTATTGCCACCAACGGAACGAACCGCAAAACGTGTTCGGAAGCCGCCTTGCTCAACACCAAAAGTGTAAGCGAGACCCATAGAGCCAGTGTAAACCAATCGTCACTGAGTGCGTTCCAGTCCGCCTGCGCGGGGAAAACAGCAAACGCAAATAGCCCGGCAGAGACAACCGCGCTACAGGCCACCAAAGCACGCCGCGCATGACCCCCGTAGTAGCCGTAAGTCGAAGCTGTAATCAGCAACCCAGAACACAGAATGAAGTCCACTCTGGGAACCAGTCCGACGACATATGCAAGAAGGATCAGGCCTATTGTTGAAGCTCGATAGGCTTCCGACTTATCCCATCCGATGCCCAAAGCACTAAGCGCGTTTTGGGCACCACCTGAGCGGATTGAAATAGCAAGCAAAACGAAGGACAAGCCAAGCAATCCACCGAAGATGAACAGCGGTACAATTGCAGCCGAGTTGTACCAATCCGATCCACTTACACCTGCGCGGTTTTCGCCCCAAAGTGGAATGTCCGATGTCTTCCAAAGAAAAAAGACGGACACTGTTATAAGAACAATTGCTGCCCAAAAGTCGCGCGACCGCATGACCAGTGTTTCGTCAGGTTTGTCCATTGCCTGCCTCCTGAGGGAAAGGGCGCGATCATGCGCGCCCCTTCAAAATTGATCGGATTAGGGCTGCTCGATACCCAGCGAGGCCGGGTCCACTGTGGCAGCGCCAAGGTCTTGCAAGGTATAGGCAAAAGTAGCCTCGAGGTTCGCAAACAGTTCTTGAGCTTCTTCACCGTGTTGACCACCGACATCATAATTGTTTGCAGAGGCCCATTCGGCGACGGTGTCGGAGGCAATAGCTTGCTCGAAGGCATCACCAAGCGCGGCCTTTACATCGTCCCCGGCTGAGCTGTGAACTGCAAACCCGATGGCCTGTTTGAGCGGCAAATACTGATCGAGACCGTCATAGATGCCGAAGGCAGAAGGCACTGTTGCCCCTGCAATCTGCGCATCTTCGGGCGTCAACATCGCGAGCGGTTTAAGTTGACCGCCTTCAATCAACGGAGCCTGTTCAGCCAGTGACGTCACAACCAACGCGACTTCGCCCGCTATCGCAGCTTCCTGACCGGGCGCTGAGCCTTTGTATGGAACAAACTTGAATTCTGCACCGGCCCCTTTTTCGATGGCCAGAAGATTCAAGTGGTGGATCGAACCTGCGCCGGAAGCCGCCGCAGGAATAGTGCCAGGAGCTGCTTTCGCAGCGTCGACCAGTTCTTCCAGAGTATTGTAAGGGCTGTCCGCCGGGACCGAGATCAGATCAGGTGATCCACCAACAATGAACGGATACCAAAAATCAAATTTCTTATCCCAACCACCCTGCACAGCAGCGGTGACGTTCGACTCTGACAAACCGACCAATGTATAACCATCGTCTGGTTGGTTCATCACGTAAACCATACCGTTGGAGCCTGCGACACCACCTGTTTGATTGATCACATTGATCGAGACCGGAAGGTGTTTTTCCATCTCGGCCATGATCATTCGGTTGATCGTGTCCGTGCCACCACCGGCCCCCCAGACCACAGCTGTGGTGATATCACGATAGGGATAATCCTGCGCAATAGCTGCCCCTGTAATCCCGGTCGCCACCACGGCTGCGGCCGCCAACCGCCCTAGCTTTAGTTTCATTTCCAAGTCCTCCCAAAACTACTTCGCGTTTATTATTGCATTTATTTGCGTATACATTAAAGAATGCATTGTCAACGTACTGTAGTGGAAGCTGCTATCGCGCTATGAATGCGAAACGGGAAGGAAATGGGCAAAGATGAAAAAGATGTACGATGTTGCAGTGTTCCACGGGGACGGGATCGGCCCGGAAATTATGGCCCCTACGCTTGAAATCCTGCGCCAGCTTTCGGGCAACAATCCCAGCTACGAGCTGGCGTTTACAGACGCACCAGCAGGCGCAGGCCACTACACCAAAACTGGAGAATCGTTTCCGGCTGGATCACTCGAAACTGCACGTAATGCTGACGCAATTCTGCTGTCTGCAATGGGCTTGCCGGATGTTCGATATCCTGACGGAACCGAGATTTCACCTCAGATTGATCTGCGAAAGCAACTGGGACTTTTCGCTGGTGTACGACCAGTAAAGGTAAGCAGCGGACAAATGACCCCCTTGACGCTGCCCCCCGGAAAAGAGATCGACTTTGTCTTGATACGCGAAAGCACAGAAGGACTGTTCTTCACCCAAGGCGCTGGCGAAGTAACGGAACACGAAGCACGTGAAACTCTGCTGATCACTCGTGAGGTGTCCGAAAAACTGTTCCGTTTCGCGTTTGAACTCGCCAAGAACCGCAAGGCATCCGGTCGCGGCCAAGGACGGGTTACATGTGTCGACAAAGCCAATGTTTTCAGGGCCTTTGCATTCTTCAGATCTATCTTTGACATGGAGGCCGCACGCCATCCCGATTTGAAAGCTGACCATGCCTATGTTGATGCCACCGCTCTATGGATGGTTCAAAAGCCTTGGGAATTTGACGTTTTGGTCACTGAGAACATGTTCGGAGACATCCTCTCAGACCTTGGTGCGGGTCTCATGGGTGGTCTAGGACTGGCGCCATCAGCGGATATCGGGTTGAATCACGCTGTATTCCAACCCTGCCATGGTTCCGCCCCGGACATTGCGGGACAGGGTATTGCAAACCCTTTTGCGATGATCCTGTCCGCAGCAATGATGCTTGAATGGTTGGGGTTCACCCATGATCATCCAGACCTGTCCAGCGACGGCGAACGATTGCGTGAAGCCGTGGAAAAGGTGACGGCGAACGGACAGAACCTGACCCGTGACCTAGGTGGAACGGCCGGAACGAAGGGTGCCGCCGCATCGGTATTGGAAGCAATGCGGGCATGAATACTCAACAAGCCATCAGTGTCGCGTGTGTGGGTGCGGGGTATTTCAGCAGGTTCCACTACGAAAGCTGGTCCCGAATGCCCGGTGCGGTTCCGATTGCATCCTGCAACCGTGATATCAACAAGGCGAAAGAAACAGGACTGGCCGCTTACGATGATCTGTCAAGAATGTTGGAGGCGGAAAAACCAGATCTCGTGGACATCATCCTTCCGCCTGTGGCGCAGGCCGAGGCAATCCGCTCGGCATTGCGGTTTGGTATCAAGTGGCTGATCTGCCAAAAGCCATTTTGCTTATCTCTGGATGAAGCTGAGAAGATTGTTTCAGAGGCTGAGGCGGTAGGTGCAACTATTGTCGTGCATGAGAATTTTCGCTTTCAGCCCTGGTATCGTGCGATCAAGGTGGCGATGACCGAGGGTCGAATTGGTACACCTCTCCAAGCTACTTTCCGGCTTCGGCCCGGCGACGGACAGGGACCACGAGCCTACCTAGACCGGCAGCCGTACTTTCAGGAAATGCCGCGTTTCCTGGTTCATGAAACAGCGGTTCACTGGGTAGACACGTTCCGGTTTCTATTCGATGCGCCAAGCGCCGTTTATGCGGACTTGCGCCAAATTAACCCCGTTATCGCGGGCGAGGATGCAGGTTTCATCCTGTTTGACCACCCCAACGGTTTGAATGCTCTGTTCGATGGCAACAGATGCCTTGACCACAGCGCCAAAAACCTGCGTCAGACCATGGGCGAAGCGCTCATCGAAGGAACGGAAGGATCACTGGTTCTTAATGGCGATGGTTCAGTAGAACTCCGCGGTTTTGGAAAACAGGAGCGACAGCAGATTCTACCTCCAAGCGATCATGATGGATTTGGAGGAGACTGCGTCCACGCCTTGCAAAGTCACGTCATTTCGGGCCTTCTACGGGGCACGCCGCTGGAAAACACGGCCCGAGAATATTTGGATGTGATCCGCATTGAAGAGAATATCTATCTCTCAGCTGCGGAAGGACGAAAAATCAACCTGGAGACCCCGTGAAGGATCAGGACGCAAAAACTCTTTCTAATACGCAACGCGCTGTCAGGGATTTGCGACAGATGATCCTGTCCGGCGAACTTGCGGCCGGAACTGATCATCTGGAATCGGAACTCGCCGAAACCCTTGGCATGTCCCGCACCCCGATACGGGAAGCTGCGCTGATGTTGGAAAGTAAAGGGTTGCTTGAAATGCGGCCCCGAAAGGGCGTTCGGATACTGCCTGTTTCATCAGATGATATGCGCGAAATCTACGACATCCTAACGGAACTCGAGAGTCTCGCAGCACAGCGCGCTGCCGAAGCGGGCTACTGCGAAGATGAACTGGCGGTACTTGCCGGATCAATTGCAAAGATGGACCAAGCCATCGAAGCCGAAGACCTTGAAGCCTGGGCCGAGGCCGACGAGTTGTTTCACCAGGAGCTCGTTCGGTTAGGCGGCAACAAACGAGTCGAAGCGATTGTCGCCATGATGAGCGACCAGGTACGTCGCGCGCGCGCAACGACGTTGTTCATCAGGCCCCTGCCCGTTAAATCTAATGAAGATCACCGGGTTGTTTTTCAAGCGATCAGTGAAGGTCGTCCAGATGCCGCCCGTGAACGTCATCGAGAACACAGGCTGCAAGCACAGGCTATGCTTTGCGGGATACTCGAAAAGCATCGGCTCAATAGCCTCTGATCTTCTCGTATCCGGTCGTTAATCACCTAAAATAACTGCCTATTTTCGGCATTAAAGGCGCTCCGAATACTTGTCTTCAACGGCAGTCCGCAGGTGCGTCCGGCTGCAGCCCTAAGGTATATGCTGATCTTGTGGCGTATTGCACGCGCGACACCTGGGCAATGGTCGCAATTCATCAGGAATTGCTGGCGATGTGAGCTGTGGCGCGTATCCGCAGGAATTTGAAGCCTAATTTATTTGATCACGCGGGCTTTATCAGTGTTTCCAGATATTCTCGAGTATCGGCGTCCCACGAACTAGGATCTTCTCCATGGGCGACTACCGCGTGCAGTTCCATGAGTTTCCATACTTCGTCCTTAGTCGCTGCAACCACTTTGCCTGGGCAGGCCTCCATGCCCTCGCAATCCTTGCAGGCATATGAGTATGCAGTGTTCATCGCTTTCTCCTCCGTGCGCTCGGAAAGTTGGTTAGAACTCAAGAAACGTCGGCAGACCGTCGTCGAGTTTTATCCATGGCTGCTGATGTGACACGAAGACGTGGGCCTTGGGTTTCGCAATCGATGGGTCGTCCAACGTTACAGCAGAAAACCAAGCGTCAGCGCTCCAGTCTTGGCCCTCAACTTCATTTAGGGCGGCATAGGTCAACGTCGTTCCACAGTCCCGACAAAACCCGCGACGAATACCCGGAGTTTTCTCCATGTGTTGGATTTCGCCTTTGATAACGGCGAAGTCTTCGGCGGCTACCTTAGCCCAAGTTGCAAAGGCGCCACCAAGGGCCATTTGGCATGAACGACAATGGCAATGTCCCGACCAGACAGGTGGTGTCGCGATCTGGTATCGAACAGCACCACAGTAACATCCACCTTGAAGTTTTTCCATCGTATCAAAATCTCCTGGCATGCGGCTAGGTTGACATGGGCACTAAAGTATCCGCTCCAATATTTTATAATAGAAGCGCAGATTACACTGTGAATAATGTCAAGAATGCCGATATCATGCGACTCAAATAGTCTGACTAAACAATAGAAAATCTACAGTATGGATTGGTTGCACCTTCCCCCGATGAACGCTTTGCGCGCTTTCTCAGCAGTTGCGGAAGCAGGGAGTTACACAGTGGCGGCTGAACGCTTGAACGTGACCCAAGCGGCTGTCAGCCAGCAGGTGAAATCGTTGGAAAGACATTTGGGTGTAGCTCTCGTTGCCAGACGTGGGCGCAGCATTGAATTGACAGAGCCAGGCATCATTCTTTCACGTGAACTGGGTATCGGCTTTGAAATTATCGGAAGGGGTGTCGAACGACTGGCGGAACATGCAGCACACCGTCCCGTTCAAGTGACCATGTCACCAGCATTCGCGGTGGAGTGGCTATTGCCGAGAATGGCAGAGTTTCAACAACAACATCCAGAGATCACTTTGATGCTGAACCCAACTTCTGAACTGGTTCAGATTAAGCCAGGTGGTATCGATGTCGCCATTCGGTATCACGATAGACGCATGCCAAGAAAAGAAGAGGATACTGTCCTTGTATCCGACATGGTCGTGATCGGAGCACCTTCACTGGTGGAAGGCCAAGATCTGCGTGACCCGGCCTCATTAACGAAGCTGCCCTGGTTGCAGGAACTAGGCACCAACGAGGCGGCCGACTGGCTCACCTATCATGGGGTCGTACCTCCCGAGCCATTGACCATAAATCACATGCCTGGGAACCTGATCATGACTGCGGTTCGCCGGGGTGACGGTATCACGTATTCTGCCCGAGCTTTTTTCGAGGACGATCTGTCATCTGGTCGGATGATTGAGTTGTTCTCTGAGCCACTCTTCGGCGTCTATTACATCCAGACTCAAGCAGAATTTCAGCGTCCCGAGGCTAAGGTGTTCGTCAACTGGCTTATATCTCAGTCGCAAGTCGTATCGAGACACAACTCTGGAAGCTGAGACGTATCTAATTCCCCCCCCTGCTCTGTTTGCTCAAGACCGTTGGTTTCGCCGTTTCTTAAGGCTGCTCTGTGGAGGAGCCGGCAGCGATCAGAGCCGCCATCCCTCCATCGATGAACTGCACGTTTTGAAAACCCATAGCAGCCAATACATTTGCCGCTGCCGCGCCTCGGTAGCTTGGAGTTCCGCCACAAGTGGTGAAAATTCGCCTTCCACGATCCTGTAACTCTTGAGATCTGTATTCACTTTCAAGGACTGCCATCCAAGCGACGGCTCGACCTGGAGCCGGAATGGCTCTGGGGCTGATACCTGTGGCCGCCGTTTCAGCGCTATCCCTCACGTCCACCACAAGTGCGTTGGGGTCTTCGATCAGTACTGCCAGCGCGTCAGTTGCTGAAATCGGATTTGCTTTGGATATTTCCTGAGCTTCCATTTGTGCGAATGTTAAGACCATGTTGCCCCCCGAC
Organism: Ruegeria sp. YTSA108; assembly: GCF_059610185.1. Taxonomy (NCBI): domain Bacteria; kingdom Pseudomonadati; phylum Pseudomonadota; class Alphaproteobacteria; order Rhodobacterales; family Roseobacteraceae; genus Ruegeria; species Ruegeria sp. YTSA108. The sequence goes on from NZ_JBXWND010000013.1 coordinate 39,502, forward strand.
TGCAAATCTTACGCTATGCTACCATGCGGCTGATTTACCGCAAAACGGCATCCAAGCGATGCTTGGCAGTCTTCTGGTCGCCCAGACGGTTGCCATCAACGAAGTTAAACAAGTCCCGATCAACGGCAGAAGCGGGCCTCGCAAATGCCCCAGCCATTGCTGTTGATCCGAGATTACTCGGCGGCCAAAGCCTTCTGCCTGCAATAACACGACGCCTTTATCGGCACCTCGGCGCGGGCAGCGGCCTTGTCCAGTTGTAGCTTAATATGGGCGGCTTCGACCGTTTCACCGCGCCGGGTGAGACATTCGTGCAAACCATGCAGGCTCCAGACGTTGCCCGGATGCTGACAGGCCCGGCTAAGCGTTGCATCCAGGCCAAGGTCTGCACGGTAAACAGATTCGGCTTCCTCCATCTGGCCTTGTTCAAGAAGAAGAGCACCCAGCGCATGACGGGTGGGTTGCATCCAGCCCCAGGGCTCGTCGTATGGTAAGTTGTCGTCGATCTCGACTGACTTTCGCAGGTGGTCAAAGGCCGTTTCGTGCTCTCCTGTGTGATAGGCCAACTCACCCAGCATCATTTGCTCAGCGACCTTCAGAATGTCCCTGCATGTGTTGTTGAACAGCATTCGGGTCTCAGGAACTCTGGCCAGAGCATCATAGAACTTGGCTTTTTCACTCTCGGCTTCGGCGACCCTGTGTAGGTTGGCCAAGGCAACCGTCCTTGCATACCGCATCATGGCAATGGTCACGCTGTAAAGCTCTTCATCCTCTGGCAGATCCTGATTGAGAGTATCCTGCCAGCGACCAAACCTGATCAGCACATGTTGCTTCATTGGAATGAAGCCTTCAAACCAGTCCGCCATCGGCTGAAGAGTGTCTGACGGCAAGGTGTCGATCAGCTCATCGGCAGCTTCGATTGCTGCCGATGGTTGCCCCAAGAACATCGCACCGTATATTTTAAAGTGATAGTTGTGGCACCGATAGACGGAATAGAAATTGTCAGGGCCTTCGCGCTTCAGATACTTGCGATCTGCCAATATGGCTTTGTGATTGCGCAGTACCACGTTCATATAGTCTCCGCACAACACGTCGATATGGGTCGGCATGTGCAACAAATGCCCGGCCTCGGGCACCAGCGTGCTGAGCACATCGCCCTGACGCAGTGCCCGTTCGGGGTGGGGCGACATTTCCATAAGGTGAATGTACATGTGCAATAGTCCTGCGTGCTCCCATGCTCCGGAAAGTGTATCGAACGCATTTTCGAGCACGGATATTGCCTCGAGCGTATCGGCCCCTTCGGCGGGCTTTCCGGTCGGCAAATCCCAAAGTTGCCAGGGTGTCCGGTTCATGAGCGACTCGGCCAGAATCGCAGACACGTCCAGGTCCTGATCGAATTCGGTGTGAACCTTTCGCATCGCATCAGCGAAGGCGTCATTCCACGGGCTGAAATCCTCAATATCCGACGAGGATGGATAACGCGCTGGAATGGCATCGATTAGCGCGCGTTCAACAGGCGTCAGCCGGTCCTTTAACGAGGCAGCAGCCTCGATTGACGCTTTCGCCAAGGCGATACAGTCAGGCTTCTCGTCTTCTTCGAATGTTTCCCAGGGCTTGTTGTAGTTCGGCCCAATACAATATGCGATGCCCCAGTGCGCCATTGCGCAATTTGGATCCGCAGCCACGGCATTCTGAAAGCATACAATCGCTTCTTCGTGGTTGTACGCGTAAGTCCAAGCCAAACCACGATCAAACCAAAGCTGGGCTTCGTCCGACGAGGTTGTGATCTTTCGGCTGTAGCGACCGAGATCATAGTATTCCATCACAATAACCCCCTAATTAAAGGGAGGAGTTTACCACAATGGGCTGTTTCTCGATACTGGCGACATCAAAGCCGACCTAAGGCATAGACCCGACTTATATGAGCCCCATTTGATCGAAGCACTCTTCTTGGCAACTGATCAACTTGTCGGCCGCGTGAGTGACGGGCGGTCCAATCCCTCCACAGTAGCCCGCCGACAAGACCACAATCACCGCTTGCACACCTAAGACGGGCATTTGAGAAAGCTGATGTCAGCAGTCAGATTGTTCTTTTCCGCCAACTAACACTTTTGGGACCTAGTAGCGTCGTGCCACAGCTTACGTTCAAAGTGGCGTTGAAAACCTGTAATTTGCGCTCATTGCGGGCGTCAAAAATACGGGGGACCCTATTCTTCTAGCGTGGCAACTGCATGGTCGTGAGAGGTATGCGGTCGATGCATGTTGAGAATGCGTTGAGCTTCATTCGATTGTCCCGAAATTGCCAGCGCATGCGCCAATGAAAACTCAATAATGTCGCGTTGCGCCCGGCTACCACCAAGGCGTTCGTGCTCAGACATGACACTTACGAATTTCTCAATCGCTTCATCCGCATTTCCATCCGCCAACGCACGGAATGCGCCTGCGACAGAAACAACGGTGGGGCCTGCGGGTCCGTTTGCGCCGTCAATGGTTGATTCCAGACGCTCTCTGTTTCCAGCCATCGCATGCGCAAGAGCAGCGTGAACATCCGCAAAAGCCAAGCCAGGTGAAGGAAAGAACTCAACAGCATAGTCGCTGAGTTGTTGCCAACGCTCCTGGGGAATTTGCTCGCCAGCCAAAAAGGCGCGGTGAACAATTGCCACACTATCAGTCAGAACGTTCAGTGGTGGCGCAGGAGGTCGGTCGGGGGAAACATAATCATCGAACAGCTTCCACATACCCGCCACATCGCCGCTCTCAAGCGCCCACAGAGCGACGTGCCAACTGAGATGGCAGTGCAGATACGCTGTGGAGGGATAGTCTTGCCAAAACTCGCGCAGATAAGCGTAGCCAGCGTCCGTCTCACCGTTCTCATAGTAGAGATGGGCCCTGACATGTGCAGTGTGTGCGCTGTCTGGCTTCAACTCAAGTGCGCACTCGATGTTTTCCGCGGCCGGGCCAATCTGTCCGGCCTCCATCTGGGCAAATGCATGCTGACAGAGAAACCACCAGTCGTCGCCATAGTGTGGCTTTAACATGGTCGTGTACGCAAGCTGCTCCGCCTCGCGTCCAGCCTGACCTGAAAACCCTATTAAGCCAAATACGCTGGTACAGGTCTGAGCAAGCAAAATATCTCGTGGATGGTCAGCGACGTGATCCCGGATGCGCCTGTAAGCCTGCGGTGCACGCCCCTCAATGAGGTCGCTGATAATGTCGATCTGGGCGGCTTCGCGCGAGCTGACGCCATGCGACAGTTCCTTTGCGACGGCTATTTCACGCTTTGCATCTTGTCCACGCCCGACGGTAACAAGGTATCGCGCAAGCCCAACATGGGGCATGGCAAAACTATCATCTGCCTGCATTGCAGAACGGTAAGCTTCTTCAACATCATCAAAAGCACCCAGAAAACGGTCGATGCCTTCAACGTAGGCGTCTCGCGCAGCTTGTGATGTGGTCGTTAGCGGGCTTCCGTACCGATCTTCAAGCATCCAAACCTTCCACTATCTGTACCAAACCTGTCCGTCAGTGAGCTATATGAGCATGCCTAGCCATAAACGAGTCAAAGGAAATCGACGTTGCGAGGCGCCCTGATTTCAGCATCCGTTTCTTTCAGAAGTCTCATGAAATCATCGAAATGCCATTCAAACCATAGTTGCTTCATCAAATCCCAATTTCCTAAAATTGGACTCCGAAAGCAATTTTGGGGATTATTCCATACGGCCCGGCCCGCGTCCGGTTAGAGGAGAACGTAGGTATGACAACCCAAACTCGCCCGCTCATTGATACGGCTTGGTTGGCAGATAACCTGACTGACCCGAAACTACGCATCATTGATGTTCGCTGGAAGTTTAGGGAGGAAAACGGCAAAGGCTTGGCCTATGACGATAGGAGCGAGTTCCAAGCCGAGCACATTCCCGGCGCCGTGTATGTAGGCATGTCGACGGAGCTTGCAGACAGCAATCAGAACGTTCCCGATATGATGCTCGGGCCAGAGGATTTTGGGAAAAAGATGCGCGAGTTGGGTGTTTCCAACGACAGTCATGTCTTGGTCTACGATGATTCCGGGCTTCCGTTGGCTTCAGCGCGTCTTTGGTGGGCACTTTCGCACTATGGCCATAAAAACGCGCAGGTCTTGGACGGCGGCTTGCAGCAATGGAAACTCGAAGGTCGACCCACTGAAACTGGCGATCCATCCGTTGAGCCTGGCGACTTCGCTCCCAAGGTGCAGAGCAATTGGATTGCCAGCAAAACTGACGTTCTGGACGCGATAGGAATGCCTGAGGTCAGAGTTGTGGACTTTCTGCCAAACGACCTCTTCCGAGGCGACGGTGTTCACACATGGGGAGGTCGCTCGGGACATATCCCCGGTGCAGTTAACATACCGGCGATATCGAACATCGATCCGGATTTGGCACACACACCCATTGCTGAGCGGGCAGCGAAACTAAAGGAACGAGGCTCATTCAGGTTGGCGGATCGCCTCCGCCTCCTTCAGCACTATCAGGACAAGGGAATTCAAACCGACGACGAGGTTATCGCGTATTGCGGTCGCGGTATTGCCGCCTCTTGCGGTCTCCTTGCGCTTCGCCACATGGGGTTCGACAAGTCGCGCCTCTATGATGGTTCCTGGGCTGAATGGAGCGCCGATGAGAGCCTGCCGGTTGAAACCTCGTGAGACTACGATTTTGGGTCACTTTGGGTGATCCAATTATTGACGCGTTGCTAGGAGGATATTTTTGATGACGGACAATTTCCGGCTGACCAAAGAAGCTGCGCAGAAGTACAACAACCATAGTGTGCCTGCGATGTTCGGCCCATTGGCTGAAGCAACAATGCAGAAGGTTCAGCTTCGAAGCGGCACTTGTGTTATCGACATTGCATGCGGCACCGGGGCTTTGACGCGAGAGATTGCAAGGAAACTGACGGGCGAAGGCCGGGTTGTTGGCGTAGATCTGAACGAAACCATGATTGAGGTCGCGCAGTCCAATCAGCTGGATTGTCGTCATGTGCTCGAGTGGTATGCAGCAGATGTAACCGAGTTACCTTTCGGAGACGCTACGTTTGACTATGCCTTCATACAACAGGGGCTTCAGTTCTTCCCCGACAAATCCGCCGCGTTGAAAGAAGTTCATAGGATCTTGCGCAATGACGGTCAGCTGTTTTTGACATGTTGGCGCGCTGTGTCGCCCTTCAATGGAGCACTTGCAAAAGCTCTCGAACAGCATGTTGGAACAGATGCCGCAATCAAGGCCAGAGCGCCTTTTTCGTTTCGAGATGGGGACCTCATTTCGAACTTGTTGGTCGATGCAGGCTTCAAGATAGCTCGTCACGAGCCATTGGTACTAGAGCGAAGATTTATTGACCTTCGTGCGCAAATCATGGCGCTGCCAATCGAAACTGATCTTAGGGATGCAGGTGATGACGTCACCAACAAGGTCGTGGAAGAGGTTGCAGACGTTTTGTCTAGATATGACAATGAAGGCGTATTGCACGTACCGCAAGAAGCGCACCTTTTTGTCGCCGCGGCATAGGTCAACGACCACTGGCTCAGTTCTCAATTACGATCTTTGCCATAGTCGAATGACAATGCGGCATTAGTGGCTGCCGAGCGTGGCTCCGCGTTGACGGTTGAGTGTACATCAAACTATACTTTTGCCATGGCCAGCGGAAAATACATCGACGATTTGTCGGTTGGCGAAACTTTCGAAACCGGTGGCGTTACGCTGACCGAGGGAGCGATTGTTGACTTCGCACTGGTTCATGACCCGCAGCCCTTCCACGTTAACAAAGTGGCTGCCGCAGAGTCGATTTTCGGCGGCCTCATCGCCAGTGGATTTCAAACAATAGCGCTTACTTTCAGGTTGTTCCGCGACACTGGTGTACTTACCGGCACCAATCTGGGTGGACATGGTATGGACGAGGTACGGTGGCTGGCTCCGGTGTATTCCGGTGACACGATCAGCGTGCGCGTCACGGTTGAGGCAATTACACCATCACGTTCGAAGCCAGACCGGGGAACGGTCAAATTCCGATACCAGACATTTAACCAGAACGATGTTGAAGTTCTTAACCTGGTCATGCACCACGTGATGGCATGTCGGAGTTAAGGCGGTTTACAGCGACTTGGGCGCGGCGATCAATTCGACCTCCCTTTGTCATCTTCAAAAGTATCCTTGGGCTCGCCACATAAGGCTTCTATTCACAATTGCGGTCGTGGCGTACATGCAAACTAGCTTGTTCGCGTGTTCTCAATCCTTTTTTGCCTAAATAACTACTTGTAGATTGCCGCATAGCGAGGTGCGAAGAACTTAACGAAGGCTCTAACCTCTGGCCGACGATAGGCTTCCGGCGAAATGAGCATTAGGTGCGGCACCGCAAGTTCGGGGATTTCGTCGAAACATCGGATAAAAGACATGTCTGTTTCCACCAGCTTGACATTGCTGATCCCAAGGCCTTGCCCTGACCTGATCGCCGCATGCATTAGCTCCAGTTCAGTGAAAGACATGACGATCTGGTCCGGCTCCACGTGATTGGTCAACCATTCGTGGAATACATTTGGTACATCGTCCCGCTGAAAGGTAACAAACTGATGCCCGGCCAGATCATTCGTTGACCCCGGTAAGCCAAATTTGTCCGCGTAATTTCTGCTGCCGAACAAAGACCAGCGGGCCGTGCTGATCTTACGACAGATCAGGTCAGGATCAGGTTCAGTTCTTGCAAGGCGCAAAGCAATGTCGGCCTCGCCCGCCATCAGGTCCAGCGCCCGAACGCTGGACAAAAACTCGAATGCGACATCCTGATTGTCGGCGGAAAACTCGTTTACGATTTCAATCATGCGTGCAGAGAAGTTTGCTGAGTAAGCGGTGATACGGATGGGTTGTGTCGACGTCAATTCTTTCGCGCAATCGGCAAATTCAAGGACTGAAGTCTCGATTGCTTCGGCGAGGGGAACGAGGCGAAGGGCTTCTGGGGTCGGTTTGAACCCGTGCGTACCGCGCTCAAAAAGCGTCAAGCCTGTTTCTCTTTCGAGAACATCAATGCGTCGGGCAACCGTTGGTTGGGAGACCTTTAGCTTTCTAGAGGCCGCAAGCGTCGACCCTTCTCTGAAGACAGAGAGGAACACACGAATATCCGACCAATTTCGGAACCCGTTCTTCATTTTTGTAGAACAGCACAATTTTGTGCCGGATACCAGAAAAACGGGAGAACAGTTACTGTTGTTGCGACAGCGCAATTAACTCGGAAAGGACCATGAGATGGCTTCCCATACAATGTCACCCAGCCTCTGGGCCGTATTTGGTGGACTGTTCGGTTGGACCAAAAGAGCCTTCCCCGAAACCCGGAAGCTGCGGCCTACAGCCAACGATCTTCACGCGGAACGCGACTATATTAATGACGTGATCTGGAGTAATCCCGATGCGTTTTCGAGTGAGCTTGACGTGCAGAACATGATGAACCTGTATCCAGGAAAGTTCTGACAACACTTGGTGACAATCGGCCGAATAAGGCGATTAGATCGCACCAAAATGCAGCTGCAAGCTGGAAGTGACAGCCACACACCTGTGTTGTCGCCATAGAGTAAGTAGCAACACGAGACCTTCTGTCATCACACCTATCGCTGCGGTCGTTCGAACGTCTGATCAATGCCTGCACGTCTGGCACTTCCTTGGGGCATCACCGACGACAATTAAGTATGGACAAAAGATTTGCAGCACCAATTGGGGCGACTGTGACACCAATGGGGGTCTCTTCAACCGCGACTTTCAGGAAGCCTGCGGAAGAACCTAGGCCGAGTTACTTGGCTCGATCACCCTTTTCTACGCGCCACGACGACAAATTGGGTCATCGAAAAGAAGAAGCGTCCAACTTTTGCAAGGCTGAACTGTTCGTCAAACCACGATTGCGCAACTGCGGGATCAACATAGTCATTTGCGACAGCGTATTGCTTCATGAGGTGCATCATCATGATTGCGAGGCCATCAGGCTTTAGCTGGTGATCTGTCATAGTGAACGACAAGACATCTTCCACATGGTCGCCGCGAGCCTTTATCAGTGCGGGCAGTCTTTCCGGGAGGGAACCACTCACAAAGTGCTGGTTCCAGGAAGTCAGCATCTTTTGCATTCTGTCGGGCTCATCGCTGAACCAAATCAAGCTACCAAAGTGCAGATCACTGATGACAAGCCGCCCGCCGGGTTTGACGCACCGCAGCGTGTCAGCCAACGCACCGTCTACGTCTTCGATGTACTCAAAGACTTGTACCGAGACCGCTTTGTCAGCACTCTCATCCTCAATGGGCAAGCTATTTGCAGCACCAGCACGAAACTCCACGTTTGCGTAGTCGCTGCATCGTTCTTTAGCGGCCGCTGTCATGTCAGTGCTTGGGTCGATCCCGATGACACAGCCATCCGAGCCAACTGCGCGAGCCAACTCTGCTGTCAACAGCCCGTTGCCACATCCGATGTCCAAAATAGTTTCACCGGGAGAAGGGCACAGCGCATCAAATGACACCTGTCGTCGCCGCGTCAATTCGGCTCCCTGATAGGCGGTTTCTAGTAATTTCGTTGTTTCAGCGTCAAACTTAAGCAACTCTCCACCCTTACAAAGCCCACCAGTCCCCGAAACTCTAGTCCGAAATGGCCCACAACATGGGGGTTAGACAGCTTCTTGGCAAGTTCGAGGTTCAGTAGGATGCGGCCTGTGGCAGGTTTACAGCTCCCCACCGGGTTTTCATCTTTTGAGAATCCTAGTTTCCGTGGGTACAACGCCCAAGCGTGCTGCCCATCCGTCGATGTTATCAGACACAAACTGCTTCAGGTGCGCACGGTAGAATTTAGCCATAGCATTGGACCTAGTTGCCAAATCAGACCCAAGTCGTGCAGTCATCCGAAGCCGACCGTTGACTGCCAAAGGGTCACCTCAGGGTTCGATAGGTACAGTGCCCAACTGGCCGCGGTGATTTGTTGCCGCGATCAGTGGGCCTATTGGAGATTTCAAATCAGAGGATGCCGCAGCCGCCACGCATTCGCTATCGCCTAAAAGTTGAGTTCGCACTCAAGAAACTAAAAATTTCAATTCTTGATTGCATCGCCAATAGAACTTTGGGCAATTTAGTCAGAGCTTTGGGTCAAAACAGGAATTTGGGCGATCCTACACAAAAATTGTAGGGACGCGCATAACGCTGCATTCTTATCATTGATTTTATTCAGAAAATCTGGGTGTCTTCGCCCATAATTTTGCACAGCATTTGCGCATAGGTTTGCACGATTTTCCCATAAGATTGCACGGTTCACTATACGCGCTCAATTGTCGATTGTCGTACAGTGGCTTGATCAACTTGAACGCACCATAACTCAGCCAAAAGTGCGTTATTCTTGGAACAATTCAACCCAAAACCGAACAAAACAACTCAATTGCGAGGCTATGGTAGATTCCTTTCAATTTAGCTCGGCTCGGTTGGTTTAGATAAAAACTATTTAACATCGGCAATTCGACGCATGGGAACAGACGGCAGCAAGCTGTTTAAATTCTAGGGATGCGTCTCATTAAGGCTGCATAGGGTGATTAGCCATCGACCATCTGGTTGTCGCTCAAGCACATTCAGCGAAACGCCTTCACCTGTCGTGCCTTCGCTAAATTCTGCAAGACACCAGCCGAGTTCGCCGTCTCGACCTGCACTAGAGACATTGATTTTTTTGTCTTCTCCACCTTCCGCGACCCACTCTGCATGTGTGTCTTCAATAGCTTGCCTTCCAATGGAAGGTGGGCCGAAGGGAGAGTACATCTCTGCTTGCGCTGCAAACACGGAAGCGCATCCATTGGCGTCCCCTTGTCGGTAGCAGGCGACATAGTGGTCGAACACCTCCTGGCACTGTTGTTTGAAGGACATACAAACACTCCTAATTTCGCTGTCCTAGCATCAGGTTCTGCAATTCTACTGTCAAATCAACCTCGATCAGATTGTTTGCGTCGCTTCTACCTAGGACAAACCCGTCTTTGGTTTTGCGCCTGGGAACTGACATTTAAGCAAGATGCAGCATTTGACTCTTTGGGCTCAAGTAGACAATCGCTGTACAAGGCATAAATGACTGCTATGCGGACAAAGCGGACGATGTCCGCACACAAGATTTGCATCAATAACATGGCCAATTGACTTCAGAAGACAGGTTTTAGCCTGTCTAACATCCAGCGCATGTCAGGTGGCAAGACCGGTGGTTTTGTCGTCATCATTGGGGCTTGTGATAGCTGCCGGGCCGCTTGCAAGCATGCCTGGGCTTGTTCATGAAGTTGCATCTCAGTCAGCGCCATCGCGCGGAGTTTTAGGTGGCCAGCTTCATTTGGGCGCATGTCATAGGCGGCAGAGGCATCCTCAACACTGCCTTCGAAATTTCCGCCACAATACCTTGCAATGCCACGCATGAACAGCCGATATGGTTGCAGTGGATCCTGCTCGCCACGCTCTACGAGACGCGAAAATGCAGCATCAGCGCCCGCAAATTCAGACCTACGAAGCAAAATCTGACCTTCAAGTTCATGGTTTTCCAAATACGCGGGATTAAGTTGCCGTCCTCGTTTAAGATCAGCGAGCGCTCCTGAAATATCGTCTTGCACTGCAAGCCGGAAATTCGCTCGGACCCAAATGACATAGTCGCTCTTGGGCTCTTGCATCACCGCGGTGTTTAGGACTTCCTCACATCTTTTCTTAATTTCGGCAGACATAATCTTGTAGCGTGCACCGTGGAGCATGAGTTGTGCTTCCACGCGCATGCAAAGCGACATCCCGTCCAGCGGATTGAGCGAGATGGCACGTTCTATAAGTGAAAGTGCCTCTTCCCAGCTTTCTATCGTAACCTTGTAAAATTCATTGGCGGCACGTGCACGGAGCTCAGATACACTCAAGTCGTCAACTGGGAGCCCAGCAAGTCTATCCCCATCGAACGCATTGGTTTGGAGACGTAAATCCCCCTCTGCCTGCTCCAGGACAGTGTCGCAGAAATCGAATACATCTTCAGTCTGAGCTTCGTATGTCTGTGACCATACAGGCCTCGCGTTGGCACGTGAGACCAACGTAATGGTGAACCTTCCGCGCCTCCCAGCGATCCGAACGCGCCCGCGCAAATCATAGGTCGCGGCTTCTACAGACTTGGCAGATGCATCGAAAACGGAAACGCCCTTTCTTCGCGATACTCTTACGATAAGTTGATCACGGAGGTCACCAGCGAGCGCTTTGGTCTCTGGATCAACCGGCGCGTAATCAAAGGACTGGAATGCAATTGATGGTACATCACCCGACTTGCCTGTTGAACCGGGCGCAAGTCGCCATTGATATAGCCGGACCGGCTGCGAGATATTTTTCAGGCTGAATGTGCCAGCGTCGCTAAGCACTGCTGATTGTTCGGTTGACAGCTGACGGTAAAAGTCTTCCGACACCATCACGCCACCGGGCGGTGCTTCAGTTTGAATGCGTTGAGTGATGTTCACACCAGTGCCGTAAAAATCATCATCGTCTTCGACTATTTCTCCCAGATGGCAACCGATCCTTAGCTTTATGGTCGGGTGGTCATAAAGATTGCTTTGCACCTGAATGGCGCTGTCCAAAGCTGCACCGATTGAGGCAAAGGCAACGATCCAGCCGTCACCCATGCGTTTTAGGACCTCGCCACCGAAGTCGGCGAGCACTGGCTCCAATTGGTCGCGCTTGAGCTCTCGTACTGCTTCGATTGCGGCATCCTGATTGGCGTTCATCATAGATGAGTAACCGACCATATCGACGACCATTAGAGTTGTAATTCGCGAACGCACCGGAGCCCTCCGGCCACCAAACATAGTGAAACGCCTCGAACCAACAAGCAGTTTGCTTCTGATCGCAGTCGGACACGCATTTGGACAGTGGTTTTGCGAAGCCGTAACCACGTAAAAGTTTGGGCTCACAACAGACATTCGAAAGTTCACAATGAGGAACGAACGGCGGCCCTGCGGACAAAGCGGTCCTTTCAGCGCTGTTGGACAAAAACAATTGCTCAGTGTCACCTCTGCAGTGCAAAATCTTTACGAATTCGCACTGGCGATAGGGTGGTCAGGCAACCCTGCTTTGCGCAAATTGTTAAAAAGGGCGTTTAACTTTTCTGTGTCGCGTAGCAATTCCTGTGACTTCACATATTCCAGACTGAGAGTGGGGTCGTCGGCCAACGCTTCGGCCACGATTTCACGTGCGCGCTCAACGTCGCCTCGAGCTACTCGGCTTGCTGCTCTGTAGAGCCGGGATCGACGAGTCTGGAAATTGAGGCTCCTGGCCTCTTCGTTGGATTCTGTGAAGCGCCCCAATGCGTATAGTGCCGCCACCTGCTCCTCGACAATCCAAACCGGCAAAAACGGGTCAAGTGTCGCCGCGTGCTCCAGTAACTCCAGGGCCCGCTCTGGCTGCCCATCGAAAGTGTAGAAAGCGGCGCAGCGCCCAAGAATGTAGGCATCGTTCGGAGCAAGTTGCATCGCTCGCTCGTGGTGGCGACGACTGGCGTCATAGTCATTGTTCAGCTTAATCTGTAAAGTACCCAGAATGCGGTGCAGTTCGGGATCCGAAGAATCCAGTTGCATCGCGCGGTTGAGTTTTTCTTCTGCAGATGCCAGATCGAAATCTGCCATACCGCTCCAGGAACACACGTCCATTGCAATGGGGCGCGCAAAGTTGGGATCGGCTTCCTGCGACTTTCGAAACCATTCTCGTGCTTCGCGGTAGAACGAGTCTGCCACAGTGCCCATACGGTGTTGTTCCAGACCCCGCAGATAATATTCATAAGCGGTCATATTCTCGGGCCGTTTCATACGGACCGCGCTAATCGCTTCGTGATCAATCCGGCCTGATACCGTGGCCGCCACGCGCGCAACTATCTCCTCCATCGCGTCGATTACTTCGTCGAAAGGCCGCTGAATGCGATCTGACCAGACAAGCCCTCCGTCGCTGGTTCTAGTTAGGGTCACGCTCAGACTCACACGTGAGCCCATCTTACGAACCTTTCCAGCCAATACGTACCGCACACCAAGCGTATCCCCGATTAGTTTGGGATCATCTGTTTGCAACGCCACGGAAGCTGTTCGAGAACTCACAAAAAGTGAACGGATGAGGCTCAGATCGTGGATCAATTCCTCCGTTAATCCTTCGGCGAGAAAATCTTGATCCTCGTCTGCTCCAGTTCTCGTCAGGAATGGCAAAACGGCGATTGAATTCGGCTTGATGGCGGATTTTGGTGCTTCAACGGTCGGAGCAAGTTGGAAAACATGGCGATCCGAAGAGGCACCGACGCGCATGATGCGCATGGCTTCGTCCAGCCCTTTGAGCCGATGTTCCCCCCGGTCTTCAAATGCACAGGGCGACACTCTACGGACATGGTCGAATAAGGCTTCCGATACGTCGATTTCACCGGGTTCGGCCAATTGCTGCAATCGAGCGGCGATGTTGACACCATCACCTCGCAAATCTTCCCCTACCCGAACGACATCTGCCAAATGCAAGCCAAAGCGCATAGACTGCGGTGTAAGACCTGGTGCTGTTGCAAGCTCTGAACGAGCTTCTATCGCGGCTTTGAGGCCATTGACGGGGCTTTCAAATTCAGCAAGCAAGGCATCGCCAGCTGTATTGAAAACTCTTCCGTGATGCTTGCTCACACAACGTGTAACGAGGTCTAGTCCGCTCAGAACTTGGGAGAGGGCGCTTTCCTCGTTTCGTTCCATTGCGCTAGTCGAGCCGACATAATCGCCAACCATGATCGTTGCCAATTTTCGGTCCAACGTTATGCTCCTCTCCTGGGCAACACCGAGGGTAGTGCAAACGCGTTGTTTCTCCAAGAAGAGTCGGTTCGAGCCTCATGAAAAGTGTCGACTTTGGGCTCTAACCGGACATCTGCTGTATCTGTGACACAGCCCCGGTAGCCTGATTGAGAACGCGAGGATCAAATCCATCTGACAACCGATAATCGAGCGCCTTTAGCTGTGATCTTTCAGTAAGCGTTGCTTTTGCCGTGACCAGTCGCGCTTGGCCTGGGTTTCGCGCTTGTCGTGGTTTTTCTTACCCTTGGCGATGCCGATCTTAATCTTGGCCAGGCCCTTGTGGTTGAAATACAGGACCAGCGGCACAAGCGTCATGCCTTTGCGTTGGGTCGCGTTCCACAGATTTGACAGCTCTTTGCGCGACACCAACAACTTACGGCGACGACGTTCTTCGTGTTTGAAGACCTTGGCCTGTTCGTAAGGGGCGACATAGCTGTTGACCAACCACAGCTCTCCGTCATCAACCGTGGCATAGCTTTCGGCGATGTTCGACCCGCCTGCCCGCAGGGATTTGACCTCGGACCCGTGCAGAATGATGCCGCACTCGATATCCTCTTCGATCGCGTAATCGAAGCGGGCGCGCCGGTTTTCGGCGATGACTTTGTAATTCGGGTCTGTCTTCTGCTTGGCCATGACGGGTTGATTTATGCCCCTTGGGCGGACCTTGCAAGCAGGTGCATCAGGATTTGGCCGAGATAATCAGATCGGGGCCGAAAATCGTGTCGGCGTGGTTGTGCAGATAGATTTTCAGCCAAGGCGTAAACCGGTCAGGATGGCGCTGCACCTCGGCCAGCAGATCGTGGTAGTCGATCCAGCGGATATCCATCACTTCCTCGGGGTTCGGCTCGATCTTCAGTGGTCCTCGAACATGGGCCAGGAATACGTCTACCACCTCATGCTCGATCAGCGAATTGCCGACATCGGCGTGATATTCCAAACGGTGACGATATTCGGGGTACAACCCGGTGATCCCCAGTTCCTCTTGCAGGCGACGCACTGCACAGACCGAGGGCATCTCACCCCAGTCAGGATGGGTGCAGCAGGTATTCGCCCAAAGACCCGGCGTGTGGTATTTGCCCATCGCCCGGCGCTGCAGCAAAATCTCGGTGCCGCGCACAACAAAGACCGACACCGCTTTGTGCCGCAGACCCTTTTCATGGGCTTCAAGCTTTTCAACGGGGGTCAATTCACCATCAACCCAGGCCGGGATCATGATTCCCATTTGTCGTCTCCTGCTGCCGATCCGCCTGGGCGATCGGGAATTCCGGAATAGCTTTGGCCTGATAGGCTTGGCTGTGGTGCAAAGCGGGCAATGCACCACGCGATTCCAAACTGGCGTCTATTGATCCGGTTATCAACCGCACGAAAGGCCGCAGGGGCTGCGGCCTTTTCTGGTCTTACCGATTGCGTGGTTTCCCAGGTTATTCGCCCGAAACACTGACGATATAGGCGTAAACGTCCTCAGCGCCCTTTTTCAGCTTGAAGGTCATTTTGGACTTGGCCGAGGTCTGATCCAGATAGGATTGCAGGAAGGCTTTGGGGTCCTGGGCATATTCGACAAAAGTTGCCTCGTCCCAGACCAAGCCGTTTTCACCGGCTTCGACAATGCTGTCACCGTATTTGAACCCTTCGACCGTCCCAGCAGTACGGCCTGCAACCCCATAGAGGTTCGGGCCGGTTTTTCCGCCCTTTACGATCACCTCGCCATCGGGATCAGCAATCAGATGGCAGGATTTGCATTTGTTGAAGGCTTTCTTGCCAGCTTCGGTGTCACCTTCAGCATAGACTGGAAGGGCCAGTAGGCCGGCAATTGCGGTCGCGAGGATACGATTCATAACTTTTGCTCCGATACGAATTGGCTGCACAGAAAGGACCTCTGGCGCGGCAGAGAGTCAACGCGCAGATTGCCGCGCGATGGCACTGTGTCACAGCCGGGATCGGGTCGTCCTTAACTTAAGTCATGTACGTCTGCCCAACAGGGCAGAAGATCGCCTGCACTGGGTGTCGCCAGATAAATCGCACGGGCGATCGCCCGCGACAGGCAAACCGAGGCTGCATGCGCGATCATAGGCAGCACGCTTGGGTCAACAGCTTGACCGGAGGTGCTGATGCCGAAAACCAGATCACCATCTTGTGAAGTATGCGCAGGCACAATCGCGCGAGCGATGCCATCATGAGCTGTCACCGCCAGGCGGTGGCACTGTGTCTTGGTTAACGCTGCATCAGTTGCGACAATTGCAATGGCCGTGTTGGCCCGGTCCGGGTCAACCTGCCCCATAGCTAGAGCTTTGCGGCTTTGCTGAATCTGTGCTTGACCCGATGAGAGGTCTGGCCCCAGGCCGCCAAATTCGTTGCCGATCTCGAATGGCGCCGCCCAAAAGTGGCGATCCCCAGGTGTCGTGACGCTGCCGACCGGATTGGCTGCCACAAGCGCGCCTACAGTGATGCCGTCGTCCAGAACCAACGATGCAGAACCCAGGCCACCTTTTTGCATAGCCGCCAATGCGCCGGTTCCTGCCCCGACTGAACCGAGCGCAAAACGTTCTGCGGCAGCGTGGTAGGCTGCCTTTCCGAGAGCGCGGTATGGATTCTCGGACCAAGTTTTATCGCCGCCATTGAGTAAATCGAACAGAATTGCTCCCGGCACGATGGGCACAATCGCATTCCCGACAGCAAAGCCGCGCCCGTCGGCCCGCAAACCATCCGTAACCCCTGAGCAGGCGTCCAACCCGAAAGCCGAGCCACCAGACAGCACGATCGCATCAACGCGGTCCACCGATTTGTCGGGGGCCAGCAGGTCGGTTTCCCGCGTTCCGGGTGCGCCGCCCATGACGTGAACCGAGGCCATGAAGGGGGATTCTGCTGTCAGGACCGTGGCACCGGATTTCAGTGCATCATCCTGCGCGTTACCGACTTTCAAACCGGGGATATCGGTGATCAGGTTCTTGGGTCCGGGGGTCATTTTTGTCTTTGGTCTAGGGCTGGAAAGCGCGCAGACGCGCGCTGCCTCCGGCGGAGGTATTTTTGGCCAGATGAAGAGCGGATCAGATGCATCGACCACCGTCCACTTCCAATGCTGTGCCGGTGATCATGCTGGCCTCGTCCGAGCACAGGAAGAGGGCTGCATTGGCCATGTCTTCGGGGGTCGAGAAGCGGCCCAGCGGGATGGTCGACAGGAATTTGGCGCGAATCTCGGGGGTGTCTTCGCCCATGAAGGATTTCAGCAGCGGCGTTTCCCCAGCCACAGGGCAGATCGCGTTGACACGCACGCCGGACGGAGCAAGTTCCACCGCCATGGTCTTGGTTGCGGTGATCATCCAACCCTTGGACGCGTTATACCAGTTCAGGTTGGGGCGTGGGGACAGCCCGGCGGTTGAGGCGACGTTCAGGATCGCCCCGGTTCCGCGTGCCTTCATCATCGGCACAAAGGCGCGGGCGGTCAGATAGACGGATTTCATGTTCACGTTGAAGACACGGTCGAAATCCTCTTCGGAGACGTCCTCCAGCGGGGTCGGCAGATGGGTCACTCCGGCATTGTTGACCAGGATGTCGAGCCCGCCAAAGGCGTCGTGGGCGGTGCCCGCCATTTCCTGAACCGATGCCGTGCTGGCCACATCAACCTGCTGCGCGATGGCCTGCGCGCCCAGCGTTTCTGCCATTTCGCGGGCCGCAGCGCCGTTGATATCCGCGATCATAACGCGTGCGCCCTCTGCAATGAACTTCTGTGCGATACCGGCCCCGAACCCGGATGCGCCGCCGGTTACGATTGCGGTTTTTCCCTCCAACCTCATGGCTTTGCCTCCTTGTCGCCTGTCAGGGCAGAGTAGCAAGGCGCAAAGAAGTTACCAGATCAATCTTCGTCGACCCTGCCGCGCAGAGATTTGACATCCGAACGGGCCTTTTTGGCGGCCAATCGACGTTTGACCGAGCCATAGGTGGGCTTGGTGGCGATACGCCGTTTGGGTTTGACCAGCGCGCGGGTGATCAGTTCGGCCAATCGCACCCGCGCAATCTCGCGGTTGCGGGCCTGGCTACGCGTTTCCTCGCACTGGATGATGATCGCGCCCTCTTTGGTCCAGCGCCGCCCAGCCAACCGTTTCAGCCGCGCCTTGACCGGATCAGGCAGTGAGGGCGAGCGCGCCGCTTCGAACCGCAACTCGACTGCGGTCGAAACCTTGTTCACGTTCTGCCCGCCAGGGCCGGAAGAGCGCACAAAGCTTTCGGTCATTTCCCAGTCTTGCAGGGTGATATCGTCATTGATCCGCAACATGGGGCGGACCTTACAAGTGCTGCGCGGAAACAAAAAGGGCCGCCCTAGCAGGACGGCCCTTCGAAAGTTCAGGAGGTTGGGTCGGTTAGATCAATCGACCAGCCGGAGCGAGCGCTCCGCCAAGGGCTGCCCTAACGGGCGATCCCCCCGGTTGTTCCAACACCTCTCTCCAATCTCTTTCTCGACACTGGATCACCTCCTTTTCTATCTGTTGCGGTTAACTAGGATGGTGACACAAGCTGTGCCATTCTCAAAGCGTTTTTTACACGGGCTGCGCGGTCAGGCGCGCAACGATCACCTTGAAGGGGATCAGCGCCACCAGCGCCAGCGACAGTTTCACCAGCCAGTCGGCAAAGGCCAGCGTGACCCACAGGGGTGCCATCGGGCCAGACAGCATGAAGGGAACAGGCTCCCACGCCCAGCCGATCGCAGCGTCTGCATTGGCGCCAAAGATCGCGATCGAGGCGGAAAAGGCGATGGTGAAGAACAGCGCGGTGTCCAGTGCGGACCCAACCAGGGTTGAGACCAGCGGCGCGCGCCACCAGCGCCCCCCGCGCATGGCGTTGAACACGGTGACGTCGGTCAGCTGCGCGATCAAGAACGCGGTTCCCGAGGCCACGGCGATCCGCAGCGGGACAGCGGCATAGGTGAACCCATCCCCCTGCAGCATGATCTGGCTGCCGATCAGCGAACAGATGATGCCGGTGACAAACCCGGCCAACACGACCTTGCGGGCGGTGGCCACGCCATAGACGCGGTTCATGATGTCGGTGACCAGAAAGGCCAGCGGATAGGTGAAAGCACCCCAGGTCAACAGGCCGTCAAGGATCAGGAACTGGACCAGAATGTTCGAGGCCACAACGATGGTGGCCATGGCAAGAATGCCGGGAATAAAAGCGCGTTGCATATTTTGATGCCCGTTTTGACAAGGTAGCGGCGACTTGGCCAAGGGACCGTCCCAAGGCAAGCCGTGCGTTTAGACCTTTGTTTCAGGCCTGTCAATCGGGCAGCAGATATTCCACCAGTTCCGTCCGCTGAAGGGCCAGAAAATTGTCATCCGAAATCATCGTAACCCGCAACCTTCCCTGATCGTCACGCCAGACCGACAGGCCTTCGAGGTTGTCATGCGTCCCACGCGCGGTTTGCAGCAAGATCTCTTCGGATTGCGGTGTGTCACCATTCAGTTCCCAACGCCTGAGCTGCGACCGAAAGCCTGTCAGGGACACCGATCGTTCCAGCACATAGAACCGCCCGTCGGGGCCGAAATCCGCGGCTACTGGCAGGAACTTGCCCCGTTGCGGGAGGACAAAAGGTGTCGACCAGGCCTGACCATCCCAACGATACACCGGTATGTCCCCCGATACGGTGCGGCTCTTTTCGGTCAGGGTGTACAGCCGCCCAACCCCGTCAATGGCCAGCCCCTCGAACGAGCCATTATGGTCCAGACCCGAAAAGGCCTTGGGGCGCGGCAGGACCTGCGCCGGGCCTGTCGGGTTGGGGTAATAGGCCACCCGGTGCACCCCCTCGAATGAGATATAGACCCCACCGTCAGGGGCGATTGCCAAGCCTTCGGAATCGCCAGCGGTGCCCACCAGAACCTTGCCGGTGCTGGACAGGATGGGCCAGTGCCGCTGGATCTCGATGCCAGTAATCTCATCCTCGTTTCGATCAATACGAGCGTCCAACATCGTTGCGCGATCACTCAGCGCGATCATGCGGGTGCCACCGTCAAAGATGTGAATTCCGGAATATCCGCCGAACCAATCCGCCTGATGTCGCCAGGCAAAATTGTTCAGCAAAGCGGCAGGCTTTACCCCCTCCGCCCAGACCATTCCTGTCAGCAGCAGCGCCGCGATCAGTTGGATTGCAAGACGTTTGTGCATTGCTTGGGCAGATCGGCCATCCGGTATTCGCGTCGCTTCTTGGGTGCTGGCGCGTTTGGATCGGGCGGTGGCGGGTTGAGGATGTTGTTCACCCATTGCTGCGCTTCGGCGCAACCATCACCCTTGGGCGGCGGATCCTGGTTCACGCAGCCGCTTGATCCTCTGGGGCAGGCCAGCCGCACGTGGAAATGATAGTGATGGCCCCACCATGGCCGGATTTTACGCAGGTAAGCGCGGTTGCCCTTTTCGTCGTTGCACATCTGCACCTTGGCCCCGGGAAAGACGAAAATCCGCGCCACACGCTTGTCTTTTGCCGCCGCACGCAGGACGGCGTGATGCTGTTTGGACCAGTTGCCGTTGACGAAGGCGCCATTGGAACGGCGCAGGGAAATCGAAGAGATATTCTCGCGCGCCTTGCGGGAAAGACGCATGTTGTCACCGGGCAGCATCCAGATATCGATGTCCAGACCCAGCTGGTGGCTGCGGTGGCCCGATGTCATCGGCCCGCCGCGCGGCTGGCTGATATCGCCTATATAGAGACCATTCCATCCTGACTGCTTGGCCGCAAACCGGCTCAGATCCTGGACATAGTCGATCGCCTGCGGATGGCCCCAGTTGCGGTTGCGTGACAGGCGCATGGCCTGCCATGTGGGTCCGGTTTCGGGCAGTTGTACCGCCCCCGCCGCACAGCCGCGCGAATAACTGCCGAAAGCGGCCGGTTTTTGTTGTGAACTTTGCTTTTGGCCTCCGAATAACTGCTTGGCCAGCGGCTCGGAACCTGCGGTACCGGCGAATGTGATTGCGGCAATGACCGCGAAAAAACGTAATAAAATCATCTGCTCTGATCCCCTTCCGGTTTCACCCAGCGCATTAGGAACAGTCCCAGAATAAACAACAGAACTATGGGTGACACCCCCAGTCGCGCACTACCGGTCAGGGTTGTGGCAATCCCGATCAACAAAGGGGCCGCAAATGCGGTGGCGCGGCCGGACAAGCCATACAGGCCAAAGCTCTCGACCGGGGCAGCGGGATCGGTGTGGCGCACCATCAGAGAACGGCTGGCCGATTGTAGGATACCCCCCATGCCGCCGATCAGAACACCGCAACCAAAGAACACCAGATCCGGCAGGCCCGACCCTTCGGGCAGGGCGATACCGTAGATCTGGGTCCGGTCCATCATCACGACGGTGATACAGACAAAGATCAGTACCCAGATCGCAACCAGAATGACAGGTTTGGGGCCGTATTTCTTGTCCAGCTTGCCGCCAAGCCAGGCAAAGGCTGCCGCAGCCAGAACGCTGACAATCCCGAATACGCCGATCTTGATCAGATCCCATTCCAGCACCAGCCGCGCATAAACGCCGCCAAAGGTATACAGACCGTTCAGCGCATCGCGATAGAACATGGACGAGCCCAGATAGCTGGCCAGACTGACGCGATTGCGCAGGTTAGAGACTGATTTGACCAGCAGCTGCAGCGCCTCTTTGACGCTGCCTTTCTTTTCGACATCTGGATCGTCGCGCACCCACAGGAAATAGGGGATCATGAACAGAATGAACCACACGGCGGTGAACGGCCCGACAAATCGCGTGCCTTCGCGTGCTGCGGCGTCCAGACCAAAAACAGGGTCCATGCCGATCAGGGTCTTGCCATTACCCTGCTCAACAAACAGGGCCAGCATGATTGCCAGCGAGATAAGCCCGCCGAAATAGCCAAAGGCAAAACCCGAACCCGATATCTCGCCCACCTCACTGTCATCACCCAGATCGGGCAGCTGAGAATTGGCGAAGATCAGCGCGTATTCCGCCCCGACAAAACCCAGGCCAAAGGCCGACAGCATCAGCCACATGTTTGACCCGTCCGGCAACGTGTACCACAGCGCAGCAGAGCCCACCGCGTACATGATGGAAAAGCCGAATATCCATGGTATACGACGGCCCGAAACATCCGCCATCGCCCCCATCAGCGGGGCACCAAAGGCGATGATCAGCCCCACGATGGTCATGCAGTTCGCCCACACCGTCTGCGCCCGTGCGTCTGCGGCATCGGCGCCCAGACCGGCGTTCAGATAATACTCGGCAGCTACTCCGGCAAAATAGGGCCCAAAAACAAAGGTCACCAACAGCGTGTGATAGGGCTGACTTGCCCAGTCGAAGAACCACCAGCCCCAGATGCGTTTGCGCTTGGAAATCTCTGCCATACCTGCCCCGTTTTTATTGTTGGCGTCATAAGACGGGGCTTTGGCTCAATTCGCAAGCGTTCTGTTGGCGCGGACTTGCTCTTTTGTGCAGGGGCGCTTAGGTCTCAGCAGATGTGAAATCCGGAGGCCCCATGCTGTCGTTGATCCAAATTCTGCTGCTGATTCTGGACATTGTCTGGTTCATCATTCTGGCCCATGTCATCATGAGCTGGCTGATCAATTTCCAGGTGCTGAACCTGCATCAACAGTTGGTTGCGCAGATCTGGTACGGGCTGAACCGCCTGTTAGAGCCGATTTACGGCCCGATCCGACGCGTTCTGCCTGCAATGGGCGGACTTGACCTGACGCCCCTGGTGGTTCTGATCGGTGTCTATGCGCTGCGTATTATCCTGATCAACAATATGGTCTATTTTGTCTGACCTCTTGTTCAGTGAATCTTAGTATGTGATTGTCCTGTCTTAAGAGCAGATAAACCTTAAAACAGGGCACCCCCGCACATGTTTGACGCCGCGCCTTTGCTGCGAGATGTCTTTGGATTCGACGACTTCCGTCCCGGTCAGGAAGAGATCGTCGATGCCGTCACGCTGGGCGAAAACGTGCTGGCCATCATGCCCACGGGTGGCGGTAAATCCCTGTGTTTCCAGCTGCCTGCGCTGATGCGTGAAGGGGTCACGGTAGTGATCTCTCCGCTGATTGCCCTGATGCGCGATCAGGTGCGCGGCTTGCAGGAAGCAGGCGTCGAGGCCGGCGCGCTAACATCCGGCAATACCCCCGAAGAAACCGATGCCGTGTGGGAGGCGTTGGAGGCCGGACGGCTCAAGCTGCTGTACATGGCTCCCGAACGTCTGGCCGCCGGATCGGCGCTGGGCATGTTGCGGCGGATCAATGTCAGCTTGATTGCGGTGGACGAGGCGCATTGCGTCAGTCAATGGGGCCATGATTTCCGCCCCGACTACCTTCGGATCGGAGAGCTGCGGCGTGCGCTGGATGTGCCTTTGGCCGCTTTCACCGCCACAGCAGATGCGGAAACGCAGGACGAGATTGTCGAAAAGCTGTTTGACGGTACAGCCCCGCGCAAATTTCTGCGCGGGTTCGACCGGCCTAACATCCACCTGGCCTTTGCCGCCAAGGATGGGCCCCGCAAACAGATCCTGGATTTTGCCGCCGCGCGCAAAACCCAATCCGGCATTGTCTATTGCGGCACCCGTAACAAGACCGAGGTTCTGGCACAGGCCCTGCGTGCCGAAGGCCACACCGCCTGTCACTATCACGGCGGCATGGATCCCGAAGATCGCCGCATCGTCGAGACCCGCTTTGCGCGCGAGGATGGTCTGATCGTGGTGGCCACGGTTGCCTTTGGCATGGGCATAGACAAGCCCGATATCCGCTGGGTCGCCCATGCGGACCTGCCCAAATCCATCGAAGCTTATTATCAGGAAATCGGCCGCGCCGGGCGTGATGGCGCCCCGGCAGAAACCCTGACCCTGTTTGGGGCAGATGACATTCGCCTGCGCCGGTCACAGATAGAAGAGGGGCTTGCTCCCTCTGAACGGCGGATGGCCGATCACGCCCGTTTGAACGCCCTGCTTGGCTTGGCCGAGGCGCTGGCCTGCCGCCGTCAGACTTTGCTGGGTTATTTCGGTGAACAGACCGAACCCTGTGGCAAATGCGATCTGTGTGACAGCCCGCCGGAAGTGATCGATGGCACCACCCCGGTTCGTATGGCCCTGTCCGCGATCCTGCGCACCGAGGAATGGTTCGGCGCAGGCCATCTGATCGACATCCTGTTGGGCAATGAAACCGACAAGATCCGCGCCCGCCGACATGACAATCTGTCGACCTATGGCATTGGCAAGGACTGGTCCCGCCCGCAATGGCAGGCGATCTTCCGGCAGATGATGGGCCATGATCTGGTCCGTCCTGATCCCGACCGCCACGGTGCGCTGCGCATGACTGAGGCCGCCAAGCCGATCCTGAAAGGCGAGGCGCAGATCAACCTGCGTAAGGACACGATCCGCAAAGCAACCCGTCGGCCTGCGGTCAAAGAGATGGTATCCGAAGAAGACGCACCGCTGCTGAGCGCACTCAAGGCGAAACGCCGTGCGCTGGCCGAATCCGCGCGGGTCCCGGCCTATGTTATTTTTCCCGATCGCACGCTGATCGAAATGGCGGAAACCCGCCCTGCAACGCTGGATGATATGGCCCGGATCAGCGGGATCGGTGCTAAAAAGTTGGAACGATACGGGGCCACGTTTCTGGAGGTTCTGACCGGCGCGGTCGAAGAACTGCACCCGGCCCGCCGCAAACTGGCCGGGCGCGATCAGGGTGAGATTTACGACCGCCTGCTCGAAGTTCAGTCGCAACTGTCGCGCGGCCCTGATGGAATCGACAAGCCGCTGACCTGTACCGCCTCGCAACTGGCAAAGGTGGCGCAGTTGCGATCAGACGACCCGCGCGCCATCGAACAGGTTCTGGGTGACCGCCGTCACGAAAGGTTTGGAGCCGCCTTTCTGGACGTGCTGCGTATGGCAAGCTAGATACCCACCAACAGGCAAGAAACGAGGGCGACTATGCTGGTAGTGATTTCCCCGGCCAAACGGCTGGATTGGGCAGAACGGAATGTTGAGGTCACGCAACCCGACTTTCAGGATGACGCGATCCGCCTGTCGAAAACCGCCCGCAATCTGACGCTGGGCGACCTGAAAAAGCTGATGGATCTGAGCGATGATCTGGCCCGCCTGAACCGCGACCGTTATCGCGCCTTTTCGGACGCCCCCGATGCTGTGGCGACACGCCCGGCCGCACTAGCCTTTGCCGGAGACACCTATCAGGGGCTCGAAGCGACTTCGCTGGATGTGGAAGAGATGGCCTGGGCCCAGGATCACCTGCGCATCCTGTCCGGACTGTATGGCATATTGCGTCCGCTGGACGCCATTCAGCCCTATCGGCTTGAGATGGGCAGTAGGCTGAAGACCCGGCGCGGCAAGAACCTGTACGATTATTGGCGCGACCAACTAAGCAAGGCGCTGAACGCTCAGGCAGCCGGTACCGGTAGCGATGTGCTGTTGAATTGCGCCAGTCAGGAATATTTCGGTGCAGTAGACCCCAAAGCGCTGAAATTACGGGTCATCACGCCGGTCTTCATGGAAGACAAGGGCGGCACGCCAAAGATCGTCAGCTTCTTTGCCAAAAAGGCACGCGGGGCGATGGCCCGCTATGTTATTCAACACCGTCTGTCCGAACCCGCCAGCCTGACAGAGTTCGACTCGGGCGGCTATGAATACCGACCCGACCTGTCAGAGAACGACAAGCCGGTCTTTATCCGGCCCTATCAGGCCTCAGCCAGCATCGACGGGTCGTAAGAGACCAGTTCAACTGTGTTGCCTTCCGGGTCTTCGGTGAAAATTCCGCGCCAACCAACCCATCCGAACTGCTCGACGCGATAGGGTTGGCCGATCTTGTCATACCAACTTATGACCGCCGCCTGCTCGTCGAAGGGCAGCGACAATGCGATATGATGCAGCGACGATCCCGCTCCTGTTACGGGACCTTCTGCACCGGCCCGATGTTGCCCCGGTCGTGGCGCGGTGCTGTGGTGAAACAGGGCCAGAACTTGCGTATGGCCGCCAAACCCCTCGGCTATCCGGAAGAAGGTTATAGCGCTGTCATGGTCACCGCTCAGACGCTGCAGGCCGACCACCTGTTCATAGAACTGCACCATAGCGGCCATATCTGCGCAGCGAATGGCAATCTCGCCCAGCGCGCGGGGGTGAAATCCACGGTCATCAGTCATGTCGGCAGCCTAGAACGCTCGGGTTTCGTCATCAAGAACCGGTTGCGTTCCGTCTGGCCGATGGTCAAGGATCATCTGGTGGATTTTCTGTTTTTGCAGCGGTTTGGTCAGGTAGTAGTCCAATCCAGCCGATAAAATACCCTGATCATCTCCGCTCATTGCATGTGCGGTCAGGGCTACGATCGGGACGTGCTGATTGGTTTCAACCTCGCGGCGGCGGATTTCACCTGTGGCCTGTTTACCATCCATTCCGGGCATCGAGATATCCATGAATATCAAATCCGGGTCGAATTCCAGATGGGCGGCGACCGCCTCAAGCCCGTTGCCCGCAAAGCGAAGATCAATGTACAGATCCTTGACCATCTTGCGCAGGATCAGCTGGTTGGTCTTGTTGTCCTCAGCAGCCAGAACCCGCATGAGCCTTTGATCCTCGGCAATCGGTCTGACCTGCGCAACCGTTGGGTTTTGCGTGTCGGAACCATTCGATATCGAATCCACTGATCGTCCCAGAGCGGTCAGACGTGCATATAATTCTGAACGAGGGATCGGCTTTTGCAACACTCCGTCAATGAGCTGGCAGGCCGGATGAGCATGAATCACGCCGGGATTGGCCGACATGACCACGACAGAGATATCCGTCCACCCCCGGCCCTTTATCGTGGCCGCCAAATCCAGCCCGTCCATGTCCGGCAGATCGTGATCGCACAGCACCAGATCTACGGTGTCATCAAGCGTAGCCAGCGCCTCGGTTCCGGTGGTACATTCGGTAACCTTGGCACCCAGACGACCAAGTTGCTTTGACAAGATCGCTCGATTGACAGCCAGATCTTCAACCACGACCACATGGCGCAGACATCCTTCCAGATTCGGGGGGGCGGGTTGCGGACCTTCGACCGTCGGCAGCGTTATCCGAAATCCAAAACAGGACCCCTGGCCCGGCTCGCTTTCGACCCAGATGGCACCGTCCATCAATTTGATCAGTCGTTTGGTGATGGCCAGGCCCAACCCGGTCCCTTCAAACTGTCGGTTTTGTTCATCCTCGACCTGATTGAATTCACCAAAGATATGCGCCGCTTTATCCTCGGCAATACCGATACCGGTATCTTCTATGGCAACATGAATATCACAGGCCTGGGCCTCCGCGCGGGGGACCCCCGTGACGCGGATCAAGACATGCCCTTCCGCCGTGAACTTGACCGCGTTGCCTACCAGATTGGTCAAGACCTGACGCACCCGGCCCGGATCGCCCACGAACAGGGTTGGCAAAAACAGGTCATAGTCGACTAAAAGGCTTAAACCCTTGTCACGAACACTGGGCTGCAGCAGCATCGCCACCTCAAGGATACAGCGTTCGAAATCGAACTGTTCGGGGTGCAGGACCAGCTTATCCGCCTCAATCTTCGAGTAATCCAGAACATCGTTGATGATCACCAGCAAGGCTTCACCGGAATTGCGGATCGTGTTGAGATAGAGCCGTTGTTCTTCATCCAGCGCGGTTTCGGTCATCAACTCGGTCATGCCAACAATACCGTTCATGGGCGTGCGGATTTCATGGCTCATATTGGCCAGGAATGCAGATTTCGCGCGGTTTGCGGCCTCGGCCCGTTCGCGCGCAGCGGTCAGTTCGGCCTGATGCCGGACCGAGGCGGTTATATCAAGCGCAAGGCTGACCACATCGCCACCGCCACCGCGTTGATCAATCAGCTTGATATAGAGCCCGTTCCACAGTTTGACGATTTCTGACGGCGGGTTGGACAACTTCCAACGGGCCAGCATCCTGGCGCGCCAATCATCCTGTGTCTCGTCGACGGTATCAATCAGACCCTCCTGCGTGAGGGTTTCCAGAATTCTGCCATAGCTGATACCGGGCGCTACTTCATCCAGCCCCTCAAACAGGCTGAAATATGAGGCATTTGCCCCGATCAACCGGCTCTCTTCGTCGAAGAATGCAAACCCGTCTGGGAAGGTCTGGATCGAATGCCATAGCCGCCGTTCGGCCACTTCGATCTTGGCATTGGCCAATGTCAGGTCCGATTTAACTTTTTCATTTTCATCGCGCACCGTCTCAACCTCGGCCCGCGTTTCACCAATGCGTTTAGTCAGAGCCATCGCGTGCAGGCCCAATTTCCGGTTGGCCGCTGATAGTTCGGCCTGTTTCATCTCCAGCAGACGTTCAGCGGCAAGCCGTGCGCGTCTTTCCTGTGCCAGTTTGGTTGCAAGACTCATCAAAGGTGATCCCGGTACAATCTGCCCACAGCATCCTGACAGAGCGTGAAAAAGTGTTTAAGCCGTGCCTGTTGCCACAGACCAATGGCAGGCTCAGAGGCCGCAAACGTCCAAAACTGCCTGCCTCGCCGGTACCTGCCTTTTCCTACTCAACGCAAAATCTGCGGTATCTGAATGCGCGAAAGGCGCTCAGATCAAAAAAATTGTGTGGGATTACACGACAAACCTGACGCAGCAAAGCCGGTTCAAACGGTGCTTTACCAAGACTGATGCCGGTGGTTGGGGCCACAATCAGCGTTGTGGTCGAATGACCTAACGCCGACCTTCGCGCAGCCAACCCGCCAGAAGGAAACCACCGGCCAGCAAAAGCACCAGCCAGGGCGGCAGAACACCAGCCTGTGTTACAGAGCTGGTCTGGTAGGCATCGCGCGGGGTCAGCCCGATCCAGCCCCGCCCTGCCGCAGGCCGCCCAGCGCGGACATTGCGGATCGAAGGCAAACCGTCCTCGACCCGGATCACACCGCCGCGCAATTCGGCCAGAACCGGCTCAAGGATCTGATCAGTAGCAATCGTGCGCTCAAATTCTTTGGGGGCCGCAGGGCCCAACCCAATTACCGCCGAATGTTCACCCTCTTTCAGACGATAGAGGCCAATCTCGGGGCCGAAGATCTGAGCTTCGAACCGCCCTGGAGAAACTTCGTTCAGCGTCACCTCAAGTGTCTCGCCATTGGGCTGCGTGATGGTAACTGTTCCGACGTCATCCCCCAGGGTTTGACGGATGACGCGCATGATTTGACCATTTGCTTCGGCCCACAGAGCCTCTTCCTCAAGCTCGGGTTCTTTCATCATCCAATGTGCCAATCGCCGCAGCAGTTCAAGCTGCGGACCACCGCCGTCGAAGCCACGGCTCCAGAGCCAGGCGTGGTCAGAGGCCAGCATTGCCACGCGCCCCTCTCCGACCCGGTCCAGCACCAGCAGCGGCCGGTCATCGACGCCGGTCATCAGCGTTTCACCTGATCGGAACAGGACATCAACCTGGCGCAACCATGCACCCCAATGCTCGGAATCGCCCAGATCCGTGGTCACCGGGTGCCGGTGCCCCATATCTGTAACTGTGGGGACAAAGCGTTCTTCGATGACCCGCGCGGTGGGTTGGGCCGGAAGAATCGGCGCCAGCGGCGAGCGGAAGATACTGTCGGCACTGGCAAAATCAGGACCAGCCGCAATCAGAACCGCACCACCATCATTGATGTAATTGGTGACATTCTCCAGATAGACCGCAGGCAGAATACCGCGCCGCTTATAGCGATCAAAGATGATCAGATCGAAATCGTTGATCTTTTCCAGAAACAGTTCTCGAGTCGGAAAAGCGATCAAAGACAACTCGTCCACAGGCACACCATCCTGCTTTTCAGGCGGTCGCAGGATCGTGAAATGCACCAGATCAACCGAGCTGTCGGATTTCAGAAGGTTCCGCCAGGTCCGTCCACCTGGATGCGGTTCACCCGAAACCAGCAGCACCCGCAGACGGTCGCGCACACCGTTCATCTGAATCAGTGCGGTGTTGTTGCGGTCGGTCAACTCTCCTTCGACGCCGGGTACGGTAAACTGGATGACATTCCGCCCGCCATGGGACAGCTTGACCGGTAGCTCGACATCGACACCGATTGGAATGGTGAAATGCTCTGGCGCATTGCCATCAACCGAAATTTCCAAAGGCGCATTCGCAGCCGCAACAGGAACTGCGCCGCTATCCTCAACCCGCAACGTCAGCGTGACCGGCTCTCCGATAATGGCAAAAGCCGGTGCATTGCGGACGATCAGACGGCGGTCCCAGTCGCTGGCCCGCCCAGTCTGCAACAGGTGCATCGGTGCAGGCAGGTCAGGGGCCTGATCAACGTCATGCACGATCCCATCCGAAACCACGAGGATCCCCGCAATGCGCGCACGGGGTTCCTCGGCCAGGACTTTGTTCAGCGCAGCCATGACCTGTGTGCCCTCATCCCCATCGCTGTCAGCCACCCGGATCCGGCGCAGCTCGGTATTGTCGCGCGTGTCGATCTCGGCCGCCAGTTCGGCAGCGGCCTGTCCTGTCTGTTCCGGGCGATCGGACAGGGTCTGGCTGGCGCTTTCATCCTCGATCATCACCACGATGTCGGTCAGCGGAGTGCGATCTTCGACCTGATAAACAGGCCCCGCCATGGCCGCGATCACGACCAGGGCGGCCAACCCGCGCAAGGCCCAGCCAGACAGGCCCCGCCACAGGGCTAGAACAACGCCTGATATGGCAATCGCGGCAACGACCATCAGAACGGGCCACGGAATCAGAGGGTCAAAGATAACGGTTCCGGTCATTGTCCCAACCTGTCCAGCAGCGCAGGCACATGGACCTGATCCGATTTGTAATTCCCGGTCAGCACATGCATCACCAGATTGACGCCAAAACGATTGGCCAATTCCCGCTGCCGCTCACCGGCATATCCGCGCCCAACCGGCAACAAGGCCTGCCCGTTTCGGTCGACGGCCCAGGCCCCGGCCCAGTCATTCCCGCCGATCACTACCGGTGTCACATTGTCGTTTAGGTTGCGGAACGGCATGCCGTCGATCTGTTCCGCATCCGGCGGGGCGGCTTCGACCCAAATCTCGGTACCAGCATATCGGCCCGGGAAATCCTGCAGCAAATAGAAGGCCCGCGTCAGAACATGGTCATCCGGAACAGGCTCTAACGAAGGGATATTCAGCGGGGCGGCCAGTTGTTGCAGCTTGCGGCCATTGGGGCTGGCTGCACCGAAACGCGCCACATCCGCGTCGCGCGTGTCGAACAAGATCATGCCGCCCGAGCGGAGATAGGCATTCAGCTTGGCATAGGCTTCGTCCGAGGGTTGCGGCTGTTCCGGCGTGATCGGCCAGTACAGCAGCGGGAAAAACGCCAGCTCGTCCCGTTCCAGATCAACGCCGATGGGCTCTGCCGGTTCGACCGAAGTGCGGAAGAACAAAGTTTGCGCCAAGCCACGCATCCCGGCGCCCGCGATATCGTCAACCTGCGCGTTTCCAGTCATGACATGAGCCAGTACCAGCTCTTGCGTTGCCATCAGGGCAAAATCGGTTTCCTTGGACGTCTGTGCCTGAAGGTCAGGTGCAATCAGCAACGCACCCAGCGCCATCGCCGCGGCCCGGGCCAGCCCAAGTCGCCCCGACAACAGAAGTGACGCAATAACGTCCACCGTCAGCAAGATCAGCGCGAGGCTAAGCAAAATGCCCCCGATCGGCGTTTCGGCGCTGATTTCCTGCCCTTTGATGGGCACATCGGATGGCCAGACAGCGGGCATCAGAACCGAGTCCGCGTCCAGCACATTCAGTGCCAGCTTCTGCTTACCGCTTTCATACAGGCCGGGTCGCAGTTCTGGCCCGATAGCGCCGGCGGCAAGATCAACCCCATCGACGCCTGCTAGATTATCTGCATCCGATAAGCCTCCAAATCCGTCCATGACCTGCAGCGGTTCCCAAGTTGTGCCCTGCAACTGCGACTCCTCTCGGGATTTCGCAGCCGAGGCGACGGCCAGCCGATCCAGCATCTCGACAAACAGGCCCGAGAGGGGAAGGCTCGACCATTCGGCATCAGCGGTGACATGGAACAGCACCACCTGCCCCAGCCCCAAGGCCTTGCGCGTGACCAGAGGCGTGCCATCCGAGAGCGATGCAATCACCCGATCGGCCAAATTTGGGTCTGGTTGCGCCATGACCTGTGTGGTCACGGAAACATCCGATGGCACGCGCAGCCCGTAGAAGGGTGAGGTTTCGGGGAACGGGGCCAGACCTTTGGCCTCACCCCAGCTCATCGCGCCGCCGACCGAACGGCCACCGCTGCGCAGGCGCACCGGCAGCAAGGTATCCTCGACATCCCGCCCCAGATCGCTGGCGGCCATGCGCGGCCCGGCAAAGCGCAACAGCAGCCCGCCCTGTTCGACCCATTCGGTCACCGCCAGTTGTTCCGCTTCGGCCAATTTCGCCACATCCGCCAGAACAATCACATCCGGATTGGCGGGCAACACATCCATCAGGCCGCCCTCGACAAAATCCGCGGTCGGGACCAAAACCTGTGTCAGATAATGCAGCGGCGACAACAGCTCTAACCCTTCACGGTTCAAACTGCCCGCAAGCAAGGCCACTTCACGCCTGCGCAGGCTGTCATCGGTCAGCGTTACGGCACCCGCCGACCGCTGACCCTGAATCTCGAACCGGGTGATTCTGGCCCGTAGTTCCGAGGGCAGCGCCAGCTCCACCTGAGCAAGCGTTTCGCCTTCAGCAAAGACGATATTGGCGGATTGCAGAACCCGCATTGCGCCCGCCGGATCGCGCCCCTGTGCCAAAATGGTCAGGATGTTTTCCGGACCAGCAGTGGCGCGTTGGGCCGTCAGTTGAATGACACCATCCTGATAGGCGGCGGGCAGAATCGCATAAACAGGCGAGCCTGACTGGTACACGGTTACTTCCCCGCGCGATTGCAACGCAGCCAGAACCGTTTCCCGACCCGCAAATTCCAGACCGTCGCTGAACCAATATGTATCAAAACCACCATCAAGCTGATCCAGCATATCGAGCACCTGATCCATCTGCAGCTGAGTTGGTTGCCAGGGCATCGGAGTCACCCCCGGAAGCCGACCCCGCCACGCTTCGGCGGCCTGAAAGACTGGGGCTTCTGGCTCCGTCAAGTTGAGCAAGGCCACCGTGCGTCCGGCGCGTCCGGCCTCGGTCAGCTGCGTATCAAGCTGGTCCTGAAGCGATGGCCAGCCGCTTGCACCTGCCCAGCTGGCATCCAGCACCAACAACAGCGGCCCCGAACCCACCTGATCCCGCGAGGGATTCAAAACCGGCCCGGCCAGACCGATAATGATCGCCGCCGCCGCCAGCATTCGCAACAGCAGCAGCCACCATGGTGTCCGATCCGAAACACTCTCGTCGTCCTTCAGCCCAAGCAGCAGCGTTACGGCCGGAAACATTCGCCGGATCGGCGCAGGCGGCACAGCGCGCAGGACCAGCCACAGGATGGGCAGGGTCAACAATCCCAGCAACACCCAGGGCGCGGTAAAGCCTATCCCAGCCAAAACCGTCATACTCTGCCCCCGTCCAAAGCGCTATACAGCCATAACAGAGCCGCCTGTGCGCTGTCGCCAGTGTGGTGCAGCCCCAGTTGCCATCCCGTCACCCGACACAAGCGCATCAAGGCATCCTTTCGTTCGGCAAGGCGCGCAAGATATCGGTCGCGAAGATCAGAAGCCTTGAGCGTTTCATGCCGGGCCGAGCCGCCCACGCTTTCGAAAATGGTACGCCCGCGATAGGGGAAATTCTCTTCACCGGGATCCAGCACCTGCAGGACCACCCCGCGCACGCCACGATCCGCAGCTTTGGACAGGGCCAGTTCAACTTCTTCCATCGGGCCAAGAAAATCAGAGATGAACACCGCCCGCGCATGGGGGATCATGGCGCGGTGCTCGGGTGGCGCATAGTCGGCTTGATCATCCTCGGACCAGGCCTGAGCAAGCCGGATGATCTGTGCGTTGCCGCGCCGGGGCGGCAGGGTTGTGCCCGTCAGGCCCACACGCTCACCACCACGCGCCAACAGGATCGAGGTTGCCAGCCCCAGCAAGCGCGCGCGATCCGCCTTGGTGGGCAGCGAAGCGTCCGAGGCGAAGCGCATCGACGCGCCCTGATCCACCCACAGCATCACCGATTGGGCAATCTGCCATTCGCGTTCGCGCACAAATTGTTGATCGCCACGGGCCGAGCGGCGGTGGTCGATCATCCGGCGGCTGTCGCCAACCTGTGCCGGGCGGTATTGCCAGAAATCATCGCCCATCCCGGATCGGCGACGCCCATGGTCACCCAGCAGGACGGTTCCGGCCAGATGTTCCGCCCGCGCCAACAGGGGCGGCAGCCGGGATGCCTCGGCCTCGGATCTTTCACGAAGGGTCAGCCCGGCATTCACGCCGCAGCCTCGGTTCGGATCAGCCCAAGCGCGGTCGAGTCAATCAGATCAGCCAGACTGTCACCGCGCGCCCGGGCCGCAAAGTTCAGCGCCATACGATGGCTGAGAACCGGGCGGGCCATCTCAAGAACATCTTCGGCGTTGGGGGCCAGTCGCCCCTGCAACATGGCGTTGGCACGCACCGTCATCATCAACGCCTGCGCCGCGCGGGGGCCAGGGCCCCAGGCCACGGTTTCGGCCACACGATCGGACACGCCTGCTTCGCCGGGGCGGAATGCGCGGACCAGATCCAGAATCAGTTCGACCACAGACTCGCCAACCGGCATCCGGCGCAACAGAAGTTGCGCCGCCAGCAATTCCTCTTTGGTGAAAATCTGATGTGCGTCGTCTTCTTCGACACCGGTCGTGGCCAGAAGGATATCCCGCTCGGTCTGACGATCCGGGTATTCGACGTCAATCTGCACCAAAAAGCGGTCCAACTGCGCCTCGG
This sequence comes from Ruegeria sp. YTSA108, assembly GCF_059610185.1. Classification (NCBI taxonomy): domain Bacteria; kingdom Pseudomonadati; phylum Pseudomonadota; class Alphaproteobacteria; order Rhodobacterales; family Roseobacteraceae; genus Ruegeria; species Ruegeria sp. YTSA108. The sequence continues at coordinate 74,169 of NZ_JBXWND010000013.1, forward strand.
GCAGCGGATAGGTGCCTTCTTGTTCAATCGGGTTCTGCGTGGCCAGCACGTGAAACGGCTCATCCAGCGCACGATCCTCGCCCGCAACGGTGACGGTGCGTTCCTGCATCGCTTGCAGCAAAGCCGACTGTGTACGCGGGCTGGCGCGGTTGATCTCATCCGCCATCAGCAATTCACAGAAGATCGGGCCGGGAATGAACCGGAAGTGGCGACTGCCATCCTCGGCCGTATCCAGAACCTCGGACCCCAGAATATCAGCCGGCATCAGATCCGGCGTGAACTGGATACGGTTGCCATGCAGGCCCATCACGGTCGACAAAGTCTCAACCAGCCGGGTCTTGCCCAGCCCGGGCAAGCCGATCAGCAATGCGTGCCCGCCGCATAACAGCGCGGCCAGCGTCAGATCCACGACCCGCTCTTGCCCGATAAAGCGTCGGGTGATCGAGGCCTTGGCCTCTTGCAGTTTAGTTTCCAGCGCTTCGATCTCGGATACGAGGTCGGCAGGTTCGCTCATGACTTTCCCTTCCGTGGACGAGTATGGTTGAAGTGTATCGCGCGAAAAGGAAATGGCAAAAGTAATGAGCGGACAAATCCCTGTGACACCTTCTCCTGATGGCATTGCGGCATCAGTCAAAGCCGCGAAAACACGGGATTTACCCCCTGTTCACCTGTGGAATCCCCCGTTTTGTGGCGATCTGGACATCAGGATCGCAAAAGATGGTTGTTGGAGTTATTTAGGCTCGCCCATCAACAGGTTCGAGCTTGTGAAGCTTTTTTCCTCAATTCTTAAGAAAGAAGAAGGCAAATATTACCTGGTGACCCCGGTCGAAAAGGTGGGAATCACGGTCGAGGATGTCCCGTTCGTCGCTGTCGACTTTGATGCCACAGGCTCAGGCGCGGCGCAGATTTTGACTTTCAGCACCCATGTGGGTGACACGGCCAAGGCCGGACCGGATCACCCGATCCGTGTTGAGTTTGATCCGAAGACCCAGGAACCCTCGCCCTATATCCTGATCCGCGCAAATCTAGAGGCGCGCATTGACCGCAAAAGCTTTTACCGACTGGTCGAGATCGGCACCGATCATGAAGACTGGTTTGGGGTATGGTCAGGCGGTCAGTTCTTTCCGCTGATCCGCTCAGCCGATCTGGGCTGAGCGCGGCCTGCGATCCTGCGCCAGAACAACGGCGACCGCCACGATGCCCGCGCCCAGCGCGCGGGTTGAATTCCATTCATCCCCCAGCACAATCATGATCAGCATCACGTAAAATGGCGCGATGTTCATATGGAATGAGGCCAGCGCCACGCCCAGCTTGCCAACCGAAGCAACGAACAGGATCTGGCTCAGCCCCAGCGAAATCAGCGCATAGATCCCCAACATCCCGATCTGCTGTCCGTCAATGGCAACCTCGGGGATCACCTCCATGCCCAGCAGCCCAGCGGCAAAGCACAAGATCACGGCCATGGCAAAACCACCGATCAACGTGATCGTCGCGCGCCCGGTCTGGCTGAGTTCGGGAAAATCGCGCGCTGTGGTCATGCTTCCCCAACTGAAAAAGACGACCGACACGACCGCGCATAAGGCCCCAAGGCCCAGCTGCGCCGGGGCGACGGCGCTGGTGGCGATCAGCCCGCCGATAATTGAAACCAGAACGCCTAGGCCAAAATTCCAGCTCAGCCGACGTGTGCCCGCCTTAAGCTCCAGCAGGGTTGCGATTAGTGGCGCGCAAGAGGCGATGATGACGACGGTTACCGGATCGGTCAGCTTTTGCGCCAGGATCAGCAGGAACATCGGGCAGCCAAAGCCAAACGCTCCGACGATCATGGCCCATCCCCATCTGGCCCTTAGAATACGGCTGGGACCGTCCAGCATCAGCCAGATCGGCAGCAGCACCAGAACCGCCAGACCCAGACGTGCCGCAAGCAAGCCCACCGGCGACCAGCTTTGCAACAAGACCTCCGCCGCCGGAAAACCTGCGGCCCATGCCAGCATCGAGGCAACCGCCAACCCGTTGCCAGACAACGCGGAGTTGCGGTCGGCAGACATAGAAATAGCGGTCCCGCGCACGGGGTCAGGGCTCAGTGCCATGGGTCATACCTCTGGTCAAAGCGACGCCAGAAATGATTCGCCGCATTGTCCCGAACGTCACTGAATTAAACTGGGTGATCTGGCCGATTTTCGACAATCTGTCGTTTTCAGTCCCTTTCGCTGAAATCACCCGACCGATATGGTCCGGCGAACAGACACGCAAAGGCCATCCATGCCCAAATTCGCTGCAAATATCTCATTGCTCTTTACCGAACTGCCCTATCTCGACAGGTTTCAAGCTGCCGCGCAGGCCGGGTTCAAGGCTGTTGAGGTTCTGTTTCCCTATGATCTGGCTTCCAAGGAAACCCGCCGTGCTCTGCTGGCTAACGGGCTCGACCTGGTGCTGATCAACGCGCCGCCACCCAACTACACCGACGGAACTCCCGGATATGCCGCCGTTCCGGGCGGTGAGGCGCGGTTCCAGTCCGACATCCGCCGTGTTCTACGCTATGCTCAGGCGCTGCGGCCCGAGAAAATCCACATCATGTCGGGATATGCGACGGGTTCGGCTGCCATGGATTGTTTTGTGCAGAACCTGCAATGGGCAGCGGACCACGCGCCCCAGCAACCCTTCACGATCGAGCCGCTCAACCCAGTATCGCAGCCCGACTATTTCCTGAATTCCTACGATCTGGTGGCCGAGGTTCTGGATCGCGTCGACCGACCCAATGTCGGCCTGCAATATGACAGCTTCCACGCCCAGATGATCCATGGCAACGCGCTGCAAGTCTGGAAGGATTACCAAGACCGCATCGTACACGCCCAGATCGGAGCGGCCCCGGATCGCTCAGAGCCCGGTCGAGGTGAGATGAATTTTGCCGAGTTGTTCCGAGCGATTGATGACAGCGGCTACACCGGCTGGGTCAGTGCCGAATATCAGCCCTCGATCCAACGTACCGTCGAGACGCTCGGCTGGATGCACCTTTAATTGTCCGCTGGCACTGGTATTACCCGGAAAAATGTCGCCGATCAGTGCCACTCACACCAAGGATGTCCGGATGATCCCTGCCCGCTATGCCCGCGCCCTGTTCAGCCTGATCATGTCAGGCATGATGTCCTGCATCGTCACCGGTATCGCCACGGCCAAGGCCGTCGGCTTCGGTCCTGCGACGCTGGGCGACTGGATGGGCTCATGGGTTTTCTCCTGGCCCATCGCGTTCACAGTTATCCTACTGCTGGGCCCCAGCGTGCAACGGATGGTCAACCGCATGGTCAGACCGCAGGGCTGATCCGCCGCGAAGAGGGCCCGCAGGGCTTGATGAACGGCGGCGCTAGTGCGCCTCGGCCCAATTCGCGCCCTGTCCCGCATCAACGCTGAGTTTCACATCCAGTTTCACCGCTGGGTCCGAGGCCCCCTCCATCACGTCGCGCGCCGCGTCGATCAGCGGGTCAACGGCGTCCTCGGATACTTCGAACAGCAATTCGTCATGCACTTGCAGCAACATTTTCGCAGGCAACCCATGGATCGCATCCGGCATCCGCACCATGGCGCGTCGGATCACGTCGGCCGCGGTGCCTTGAATCGGAGCGTTGATCGCTGCCCGACGCGAAAATCCCGCATGCGGCCCCTTGGCATTGATTTCGGGCGTATGGATTTTGCGCCCGAATAGGGTCTGCACATAGCCATTCTCTTTGGCAAAGGCGACGGTGTCGTCCATATAGGTCCGAATGCCGGGGAAGCGTTCGAAATAGCGGTCGATGAAGCCCTGCGCCTCGGCCCGTGGAATACGCAGGTTGCGCGCCAGACCAAAACCCGAGATGCCATAGATCACACCAAAGTTGATCGCCTTGGCCTGACGGCGAATATCCGGCGTCATCTCATCCAGCGGCACGTCGAACATTTCCGACGCGGTCATGGCGTGAATGTCCAACCCATCGGTAAACGCCTGTTTCAAGGCCGGAATATCGGCAATATGCGCCAGAATGCGCAGCTCGATCTGGCTATAGTCGAGGCTGACCAGCACATTTCCGGGCTCGGCAATGAACGCCTCGCGGATGCGGCGGCCTTCTTCGGTGCGCACGGGGATGTTCTGCAGGTTCGGATCGGTCGAGGCCAAACGACCGGTGTTCGCCCCGGTGATCGAATAGGATGTATGTACCCGGCCCGTATCGGGGTTGATATGGGTCTGCAGCGCGTCCGTATAGGTCGATTTCAGTTTCGATAGCTGCCGCCAATCCAGCACCCGACGCGGCAATTCATGCTCGGTCGCCAGATCCTCAAGGATATCGGCCCCGGTTGAATATTTACCGGTCTTGCCCTTCTTGCCGCCTTCCAGACTCATCTTGTCGAACAGAATCTCGCCCAGCTGAGCGGGCGAGCCGACATTGAAGCTTTCACCAGCCAATTCGTGGATTTCAGCCTCTAACCCGGCCATTTTCTGGGCAAACGCGTTGGACATGCGGCTGAGGACATCGCGGTCAACCTTGATGCCATGCATCTCCATTTCGGCCAGAACCGGCACCAGAGGGCGCTCCAGCGTTTCATAGACGGTCGTTACCTGAACCTGATGCAGATGAGGTTTGAACAGTTTCCACAGCCGCAGGGTGATATCAGCGTCCTCGGCGGCATAGGCCGTGGCCTCGTCAATCGGAACCTTGTCGAAGGTGATCGCGGATTTGCCGGATCCCAGCAGCGGTTTGATCGGAATCGGCGTGTGGTTCAGATAACGCTCGGACAGGGTGTCCATGCCATGCCCATGCTCGCCGCCATGCATCGCATAGGACATCAACATCGTGTCATCAATCGGCGCCACATCCACGCCATAGCGGGCAAATATCTTGGCATCGTATTTCATGTTTTGCCCGATCTTGAGGATCGACGGGTCCTCTAACATCGGTTTTATCAGTGTTAGAGCCTGTTCAATCGGCATTTGCCCCTCGGCCAGAGCGTCCGAGCCGAACAGATCGTCGGTGGCGCTTTGACGATGGATCAATGGGATATAGCAGGCCTCGCCCGCCTCAATGCAGAGCGAAATGCCGACCAGATCTGCGATCATCTCGTTCAGCCCAGTGGTCTCGGTGTCCACTGCAACCCAGCCACGCTCATATGCCTGGTCTATCCATTTCTGCAAAGCCCCCGCGTCGCGGACGCATTCATACTTCGACGCGTCGAATGGAATGTCTTCAGCCTCGGCCACATCTGCAACGGGCGCAGGCGCGTCTGCAATCACCGGTGCCTCGGCCCCCAGCTTGTCCGCTATGCGCTTGGTGAGGGTGCGGAACTCCATCTCAGCAAGAAAGCCCAGCAGAGTGTCCGGTTCAGGGTCTTGCACCTCAAGATCGTCTAAGGTGAAATCCAGCGGCGTATTCTCATCCAACTGCACCAGTCTTTTCGACAGCTCAATCTGGGCGCGTTTGTCGATCAGGGTCTGGCGGCGTTTGGGTTGTTTGATCTCTTCGGCGCGGTCCAGCAGGGTTTCCAGATCCCCAAATTCATTGATCAAAAGCGCCGCCGTCTTGATCCCAATGCCCGGAGCCCCCGGCACATTGTCCACGCTGTCCCCGGCCAGCGCCTGCACGTCCACCACACGTTCAGGCCCGACGCCGAATTTCTCGAACACGCCATCGCGGTCGATGCGTTTGTTCTTCATCGCATCCAGCATTTCGACCCCATCGCCGACCAGCTGCATCAGGTCCTTGTCGGAACTGACGATCGTGACGCGACCACCCGCCTCACGCGCCTGTATGGCAAGGGTGGCAATGATGTCGTCGGCCTCATAGCCCTCAAGCTCTTTGCAGGCGATATTAAAAGCGCGGGTCGCCTCGCGTGTCAGGGGCATCTGAGGGCGCAGATCCTCGGGCATGGCCTCGCGGTTGGCCTTGTAGAGGTCATACATGTCATTGCGGAACGTATGAGAGCCCTTGTCAAAAATCACCGCCACATGGGTCGGCGCGTCTGGCCCGGTGTTTCCTTCGACATATTTCTGCAGCATGTTGCAAAAGCCCGACACGGCCCCAATCGGCAACCCATCCGACTTCCGCGTCAGCGGCGGCAGCGCGTGATAGGCCCTGAAGATAAAGGCCGATCCGTCAATAAGATGAAGGTGACACCCTTTTCCGAAATTGCTCATGCGCGCGCTCCCTGTCGGTCAGGGATGGTTCTGCCACAGGGGCGCACGGGTGACCAGTACAGAAGGTGAACTATCCGCCGAACAGGCCGCCAAATACATCCGAAAAGCTGTTGAGCAGCGCCATGATGACCAGCACACCGAGGAAAGCGAAAAACGCAAAAGCAAAGAACTGAAACAGGATTGCGCCGATGCCGATTGCGATACCCGCAATGGCCGGGCGCAGTTTTTCGTGGCGCAGAATGCCTATAGCCGACAGGATGACGGCCAATCCTCCCAAAAGGGCTACGCCGATCTGCAGAAAGTCGTCCAGATCACGGACCCGGGCCACCGGCTCGGGTTGGTCCAGCCCGGCGGCCGAGCGCAGGGTGGATTTTCCAAGCTCGGCTGCAAGCTCTCCCAAAGACACGCCAGTCGATTGTTGCGGTGCGAATGGCCCGGCCCAGAACAGGAACAGGGCGCCCAACAGGGCCATCGCGGAAACACTAAAACCAATCCATCCGAAGACCGGTTGGTTGGTATTTTGGATACTGGCGTCCATCAGCACACTTCCTCCATTGAGCCGGCGCAAAGCTATCGTCAGAACACGACATTAGTTGGGCAGGTTAGACCTTGCCGGATTGGTTTATCAAGCGGGACAAAGTGATCGAGTAAGGCAATGGCATCCTTGTGCCGAAGTCTTCATTCGCAGCCCACAGCACCTCACCGGCCCAGACATGGCAGGTTCGCAGCGCGTTGAAACGCCCTCTGGCCTTAAAACTGATTTCGGTCGAAAAAACCCGGCACCCAGGGGGCCTGTAGATCGGCCCGCTGACCAGGGCGATTTCGATCGTATCATCGCCCTGCGCCCGATTTCCCGATCCGGTTAGAAACATTCCGATAGCGGCAGCCAGAAAATAGCCAACAGCTCCAATGATCAGGCAGAGGTCAAACCTGCCCGCGGCTTTGCACATTCAGGCGCTGGCCTCGTGCCCTTTCAAGACATACTTGCAGTCGCAATAGGGGCACTCGACCCAGCCGGTGTCTTCGGGGATCTGTAACCAGACACGTGGGTGGCCCAATGCACCTTCGCCGCCATCACAGGCGACACGAGAGGTTTCGACGATCTTGGTTTCCGGCGCTTCGATTGTCACGGCTGGCGATCCTTCACTGGTTGTCGGCTTCGCGGGCATGCATTAGGTGCGTTTATGAGCGATGAGCAAACCGGGGGCAAGAGCCACATGGACAATGCGGCAATCAGGATCGAAGGGCTGCGCAAGACCTATCGCGGCAGCAAGGGCCAGCCTGAAAAGCAGGCGCTGAAGGGCATCGACCTGACAATCCCGCGCGGTTCAGTCTTTGGATTGCTGGGGCCGAACGGGGCCGGGAAATCGACCCTGATCAACATTCTGGCCGGGCTGGTGGTGAAATCTGCAGGCCATGTGTCGATCTGGGGTCATGACCAAGACCGCAACCCGCGCCAATCTCGCGCTGCCATCGGCGTTATGCCGCAAGAGCTGAATCTGGACCCTTTCTTTACCCCGCGCGGTGCTTTGGAGGTTCAGGCTGGCCTATATGGTGTACCAAAGGCGCAGCGGCGCAGTGATGAAATCCTCGAACTGGTTGGCCTCAGCGACAAGGCCGAGGCCTATGCCCGCACCCTGTCCGGCGGTATGCGGCGCCGGTTGCTGTTGGCCAAGGCTTTGGTGCATAACCCCAAAGTGCTGGTTCTGGACGAACCCACAGCGGGCGTGGATATCGAGCTGCGCCAAATGCTCTGGGCCAACGTGCGCAAGCTGAACCAACAGGGCATGACCATCATCCTGACGACGCATTACCTGGAAGAAGCACAGGAGATGTGCGACCAGATCGCCATCATCAATCATGGCGAAAAGATCGCACAGGACAGCACGGCAGACCTGCTGGGCCGCATGGATGGTCGGACGATGGTAATTATTCCGGATGGCCCCGTCACTGAACTGCCTGCGACCGAGGGAGTCGAGGCCACACTGCGCGACGATGGCAGCCTGGTGCTGCGCTATCGCAGTGCCCAGACCAGTGCCGAACAGGTTCTGGAATCCGTCAGGGCCGTGGGCATGCGTATCCGGGACGTTCGCACCGAAGAAGCAGATCTTGAGGATGTGTTCCTGGCCCTGACCTCGACCCGGGCGGGCGATGTCCCGGCAGCTGATCTTGATCAGCCGCGCCGGGGATTGCACCGGGTTAAGCTTTAGGCGCGGTCGATCCGCGCGTGATAGCAGTTATTCGACGCGGATCTGATGTGGATATAGGCGACATCCGCGCGGGCAAAGATATCCCCGGCAGCGTTTTGCAATTCCGCCTGCGGCGTAATGATCCCGGTGCCGTAAACAATCCTGTCGTCCGATCCGTACCCTTTAATCAGATAATTGGGTGAGGCGGTCAGCGCCTCGGGCAGGTTGGTGAGATCCTCATAGCGCTGACAAGGCTCTACACAAAGGTAAATCGGCCCGGTTTCAGCAAAAGGTTGTGTCGCTGGAAAGGGCCGGTGGGCCAGCACCAGCATTTCCTTTCCCTTGGGAATATAGGTCAAGCAATGACGGCAGGGGTTTCCTTCCCCGTTCGATATCGCCCGTTCGGGCGGGTTACCATAACCATCAGGCGCACCTTGGCGATAGGCCTGCACCTGCGCGGTGGGGAGGGCGGATATTTTGTGCATGTTAGGTCTCCTTCTTTGTACAAAAGATGCCTGATCCGGCGAGAGGAACCGACCCGTTTCCTGCGCAAACGCTTCTTTGAGACAGCGCGACATATACGCGCCGTGGCTTGACAGCACGGGCTACAATCCGATCTGAACGGGACGCAATTCAGTTTCGGAACGCCCATGTCCAAACCTACCTCTCCTGCCCGCCCAGGAATTCCTCCGAGGTTTCCCGCCACCGCTGAACAGATCATGTCGCAGGTGAGCGCATTCTACGCCCGCGTCCGGCAGGACGAGGCACTGGCGCCGGTCTTTGCAAACCATGTCAGCGACTGGCCCCCGCACGAGAACAAGATCGCCGCGTTCTGGCGCAACGCCATTTTGCATGAGCGTTGTTATGACGGAAACCCGCAGCGTATTCACATCGAAAGTCCCGATATCAGGCCCGAATTGTTCGATCATTGGCTGGACCTGTTCGAGGAGGTGGCCCATAGCACCCTGCCCGCAGAAACCGCGCTGCCCTGGGTGGCGCTGGCCCGGCGCATCGGCGTAGGGATGAAAATGGGTGTACAATCCGCGCGCCAGCCAAAGGACGCGCCACCGACCCTGCGATGATCTCAGATCATGGCCGGTTGCCATGTTAGCGGTAAAATAAGGGCTATCAGACTCTGAAAAATGGGTTTATGCAACGGATGAACCCACCATTCCGCTGCCCAAGGCCAGACCGATGAGCACTCAAAACACCACCCTCAGGGGCCTTGGCTATGCGTTTCTGGGATTTGCTGTCTTTGCCAGCCACGATGCGCTGATCAAGGTGCTGGGCGGAACCTATTCGGTGATGCAAATCATCTTTTTCGCCACGCTGTTTTCCTTTGTGCCGATGGCCGTGACAATCCTGACAGACCGCTCTACCGGCAACTTCCTTCCGCACCATCCCTGGCTGGTCCTGCTGCGGTCGGGGTTGATGGTCACAGGCATGTCCTGCGCATTTTATTCCTTTTCGGTCCTGCCTTTGGCCGAGGTATATTCACTCCTGTTCTCTTTCCCGCTGATCGTCACGGTCCTGTCGATCCCCATATTGGGCGAGGTGGTCCGCGCCCAGCGTTGGGCCGCGGTTGGCGTGGGCCTGATCGGCGTGTTGATCGTTCTGCGCCCGGGTACCACGGACATCACGCTAGGCCATCTGGCGGCGCTGACGGCCGCGTTCTGCAGCGCTTTCGCGTCGGTTCTGGTCCGTAAGATTGGCAATGAGGAACGCTCGGCCGTTCTGATCCTTTATCCGATGCTGCTGGCCATAGTGGTCATGAGCATCGCGCAACCGGCCGTTTATCAGCCTCCGTCCTTGTTGCATCTGGCCATGATGGCACTGGTCGGAGTATTTTCTGTCATTGCCCAACACCTGATTATTCTGGCTTATCGAGCCGCGCCAGCGGGGGTCATCGCCCCCAGCCAATACAGCCAGATCATCTGGGCCACGATCTTTGGCATGGCGTTTTTCGGCGAAAAGCCAGACGGCTGGGTTGCCGTCGGCGCCAGCATCATCATCGCATCTGGTGTCTTCGTCGTCTGGCGCGAGAGCCGGTCGAACACCACCTCAGCCAACACCCCGGTTCTGCGGGTTCGCTCACCGCGTTCGGATACAGGGGCGACGCGACCAGGAGAATGACCCCTGCCTTTACGGCTCTTTGCATCTGATCCTGAGACCACCATTTTCGCCGCTCTTTTCAAACCGGTCTATGGCACGCACCAGATCGCTCAGCCTTTTGTGGCCATAAGAGCGGGAATCAAAATCCGGATACATCTTACCCAGCTGACTTCCGACAATCCCAAGGCTGGTCCAGCCGTCCGGCTCATTGGTATTCTGAACGACATTGCGAATAAGCTGATAGGCATGGTTCAGCTCTTGCTTTGGCTTTGGGCTTTCGGACTTTTTGGCCTGTGGGTTATGTGCCGCTGGCTTCTCAATATTATCAATATAGATGAACCGATTGCACGCTGCCACAAAGGCCTTGGGGGCTTTGCGTTCTCCTATTCCGAACACATCCAACCCCTGCTCGCGTATCCGACTGGCAAGGCGCGTGAAGTCGCTGTCTGACGAGACCAACACAAAGCCGCTGAACCGACCCGAATGTAGAATATCCATGGCATCAATGACCAAGGCAATGTCGCTGGAGTTCTTGCCGGATGTGTTGGCGAATTGCTGATGCGGAACGATGGCGTATTCGGCCAGAGATTTGGCCTCCCATCCCTGCGGTGATCCGTTCGAGAAATCTCCGTATATCCGCCTTAAACCAGCCTCACCGAGCGTGGCAATTTCTTCGAAAATCTCTGCTGCATGTTTTGCAGAGACATTGTCCGCATCGATCAGAACCGCCAGACGGTCTGTCTTTCCTGTCGTCACCTGAAATCCTCAACCTTAAATTTAATTCATGGTAAGGAATGTAAGACCCAAAAAGGGCGAGCAAAAGCCCGCCCTCGGAAACTATTTCGGTTTTCTCAGTAAACCACAACCGAGCGGATGCTTTCGCCCTTATGCATCAGGTCGAACCCATGGTTGATGTCGTCCAGGCCCATGGTGTGGGTGATCATCGGGTCGATCTCGATCTTACCTTCCATGTACCAATCGACGATCTTGGGCACATCCGTGCGGCCACGGGCGCCGCCAAAGGCCGTACCGCGCCAGGAACGACCGGTGACCAGCTGGAACGGGCGGGTCGAGATCTCGGCCCCTGCAGGTGCCACGCCGATGATGATCGATTCACCCCAGCCCTTATGTGCAGATTCCAGCGCCGTGCGCATCACGCCGACATTGCCCGTTGCGTCAAAGGTGTAATCTGCACCGCCTTTGGTCAGGTTGACCAGATAGGGCACCAGATCGCCCTCGACCTCTTTGGGGTTTACGAAATCGGTCATCCCGAACCGGGTGGCCATTTCCACCTTGGACGGGTTCAGGTCGACGCCGACGATCTGATCGGCCCCTGCCAGTCGCAGGCCCTGGATCACGTTCAGGCCGATGCCACCCAGACCAAAGACGATGGCGCGGCTGCCGATCTCGACCTTGGCGGTGTTGATCACCGCTCCGATGCCGGTGGTCACACCGCAACCGATATAGCAGATCTTGTCGAAGGGCGCGTCCGGGCGCACTTTGGCAAGCGCGATTTCCGGCAGGACCGTGTGGTTGGCAAAGGTCGAGCAGCCCATGTAATGCAGGATCGGATCACCATCCAGCGTCGAGAACCGAGAGGTGCCATCGGGCATCAACCCTTGGCCCTGCGTCGAACGGATCGCCTGACACAGGTTGGTTTTGGGATGCAGGCAGTATTCACATTCGCGACACTCGGGGGTGTAAAGCGGGATCACGTGATCGCCCGGCTTCAGGCTGGTCACGCCCGGGCCGACCTCGACCACCACACCTGCGCCTTCATGGCCCAGAATGGCGGGGAACAGGCCTTCGGGGTCTGCACCCGACAGGGTGAATTCGTCGGTGTGGCAAATGCCGGTCGCCTTGATCTCGACCAGAACCTCGCCCGCCTTGGGGCCTTCGAGGTTCACATCCATCACTTCCAAAGGTTTGCCGGCCTGAACGGCGACGGCGGCACGGGTGCGCATGATGTACTTCTCCCAGTCAAATTTGGCCTGACCCTGCGTTAAATGCAGGGTTTTTTCAACTGCGCTTTGATGGCAGCAATGCTAAATATTTGATATTACAGAAACGACATTGCCAGAAAGAGGAGCGCCAATGCGCCGTTTGACCCCTGTTTTGATTTTGCTGGTCGCATGTACGGAGTCGCCCGCTCCTGAGGACGCGCCACTGCCACTTGAACCCACCCCGGTAGATTTGGCCTTTTGCAAAGGAGAGCCAATTGCCGATGCGATTGGCAAGCCTGTATCGACCATTCAGTCGCAATTACCCGAACGGTCGCGCGTTTTAGGCCCCGATGACATCGCCACACAGGATTATCGCATCGACCGGCTGAACGTCTTTGTAAACGGCTCGGGGATCATACAGAGCCTGACCTGCGGTTAAGCCTGGCAGAAGCTCAAAACCCCAATGTTAGGGCCTATCTTCCGCGATATATCACCCAATCCGGCAAATAGCCTACAAGGCGGATCAGCCATGAAAACGGCGCTGGGAAGTCTGTGCGGAATCTGTGGCGCGACATTGCCCGAACCACATGCTGGGCCGCGCCCTGAGGCGTCATCAGCATCGGCATCCGGAAACTGTTCTTTTCGGTCAGGCGAGTCTTGATGAAGCCGGGATTTACGATCCGAACCGTGACGCCCGAACCCGCCAGATCATGCCGCATGGTTTCTGCCAGTGAAATCAAAGCCGCCTTGCTGGCACCATACCCGACTGCAGATGGCAGGCCATGATAGCCGGACAGCGACCCGATCAGCGTGATCTCCCCCTGCCCGGCCTTAACAAACCCAGGAAGTATTTCGCCCAGAACCCGCAAAGCGCCCTGAAAATTCACATCGGACATCCGAAGAGCGGCCTCGGTGTTCCACTCAGTGCTGCGCATCGGGTCATAAGCTCCGGCATTATAGATAAGGCCATCCACTTTTCCGGCAGCGGAAGCGGCACGTCGAACAGAGTCTAAATCAGCGACATCGCAACGAATGGCTTTTGAATTTGGCAGAATGCTGCAGATTTCATCCAGGCGTTTCGCGTTTCGCGCCGACAGGATCACCCGGGCGCCGCGATTGCTTAGAGCTTGCGCCAATGCACGACCCAGACCTTCGCTTGCGCCAACTATCCAATAAGTTTTCCCGTCAAAGCTGTTCATGCCGACCATTTCTGAATTGTGTTATTTCAATACGGTTACACGGCCAGTTTGGATCACCTTCGGTTGCTCGCGGTGAGGCCGCTAAATTGCAGCCGCACCTGAAAAACCCCTGTCTTGAATGATCCAATCCTGCTCCTACTGCGTATTCATTATCAAAACGTCACGTAACGAGGCTATCATGTTCGACGAAACCCAAAGGGGCAGGAAAAAAATCGCCATAGTTGGCGCAGGCATTTCAGGCCTTTCAGCGGCTTATTATCTTTCCGAAAACAATGACGTGACACTCTTTGAGGCTGAACCCAGGCTTGGCGGGCATGCCCGCACGGTCACGGCGGGAAAAAATGGCGATCAGCCCGTCGATACCGGTTTTATCGTCTTCAACTATGCCACCTACCCTTACCTGACACGGTTGTTCGATACGCTGAACGTGCCTGTCGAAAAATCCGAAATGAGCTTTGGTGCGACCATCGATAACGGGCGCATCGAATACGGGCTGAACAACCTGCGCACTCTTACGGCGCAGAAACGCAACCTTGCGCGGCCGGCCTATTACAAGATGATCGCCGACATCCTGCGTTTTGGCAGAGAGGCCCCGGACGCAGCCAAGGACGATGACACAACGATCGGAGAGCTGGTTGATCAGTTGCAGTTGGGGCACTGGTTCCGGCACAATTACCTGATGCCCATGTGCGGTGCGATCTGGTCGACCCCAGTTGAATTTGTGGATCAATTCCCGGCGCGGTCGCTGGTGCAGTTCTTTCGCAATCACGCTCTGCTGGCCAATGGCCGCGCCAATCAGCACCAATGGTACACCGTCAAGGGCGGCAGCATTGAATATGTCCGCCGGATTGACGCCACCTTGCGTGCCCGCGGGGCCGAAATACGTCTGGCCAGCCCCGTTCAGAGGGTTCAGCGCAATGAGATAGGCGTGACCGTTCACAGCCAAGGCCAGTCGGATCAGTATGATGAGATCATTCTGGCCACCCACTCGGATCAATCCCTTGCCATTCTCGGCCAGGATGCCACCCCAGCCGAAGCAGCCGCGCTTGGCGCGATCCAGTATCAGCCCAACACGGCCATCCTGCATTGCGATCCGTCGCAGATGCCCAAACGCCGAGCCTGTTGGTCCAGCTGGACCTATCGCTCGCAGGCCGGGAATGTCGGGGTGACCTATTGGATGAACAGGCTGCAGAATATTCCCGACAGTGACCCGCTGTTTGTGACGCTGAACGCCTCATCCGAGATCGCCGCCGACAAGATCTATGATCAGGTCGAATTCGCCCATCCGGTTTTTGACAAGGCCGCACTTTGGGCACAGGGGCAAATCCGCGAGATGCAGGGACAGAACCGCACCTGGTTTGCGGGCGCCTATAACCGGCACGGGTTTCACGAAGACGGGATTGCCAGCGCCATGCATGTCGTCGAGCGGATCGCTGGCGGCCCGCAAACCATCGGAGCAGACAATGGCACCCCCGAACAGATCGCGGCCATCCCTGTTGCGGCCGATCTTTGAGCTGTTGCGCCAGGCCATTCTGGCGCTGGCGATGGTGCTGCCCTGCGGTTTAGCGGCGTCACCTTTGGCTGAACGGTTGGACGATCCAAAAGTTCTGGGCAGCTCTACGTTCCGGTTCCTGGGTTTGCCGGTTTACGATGCCAGGCTTTATACGCCCGGCGGCGCACCGTTTGACTGGAATCAAGAGTTCGGACTGAAACTGACATACCGCAAATCCATCGCGCAGAAGGCTCTGATCAAGTCGACGCTTGACGAAATGGTGCGACAGGGAAACCCGACTCCAACCGCCGATCAGTTGCAGGCCTGTTTTCAGGCCGTCAGCAAAGGCGACAGCTATCTAGCAATCCCGGAGGGGCCGGACAAGATCGGGTTCTGGCGCAATGGCAGCAGAACCTGCACCTTGTCGAGCCCGGGTATCACGCGCGCATTCATGTCGATATTTCTTGGCAGCAACACCAGATCGGCCAACTTTACCCGGCAGTTGAAGGGTCAGTGATGCTGTATCCCCGGGTCAGTCTCTATGCGTTGATGCTCGCCGCTGCAGGCATCCCGCTTTACATTCATCTGCCGCGTTTTGCGGCGGTCAATCTGGGCATTGGCCTTGGGGTGATCGGCGCCGTCCTGTTGCTGATCCGTTTGGTTGACCTTGTGCAGGATCCCCTGATTGGCTGGGCGATTGACCGGTGGCCTGGTGGCCAGCTTTTGTTTGCTGCCCTCGCCGCACTTGGGCTGGCGGTTGGCTTCCCGCTGCTGTTCACTCTGTCTGAGGGCGTGTCCGTTGCCAGTTTGGTGGCCATCCTTATCCTGCTGTTTTCAGCCTACAGCCTGGGAACCATCCTGCTCTATGGCCGCAGCGCCACGTTGGCCAAAACGCCCACCCCGTCCGAGCTGATGACACTCGCCGCCTATCGCGAGGGCGGGCAGCTAACCGGCGTGATACTTGCCGCAAGTGCCCCCGCGCTGTTTGTCGCCTTTGGCGCGCAGGCGCAGGGCTATCCTGCGTTCGGGCTGTTTTTGGGCCTCATCGCCATTCTGACATTTGTCCTGACAGCCCCGATCTGGCGACGCGCGCCGATAACCGGACAAGCCCTGACCTTTTCCGGGCTCGGCGATGCCGGTGCGCTGCGCCTGCTGGTTCTTGCGCTGATCAACAGCTTGCCGGTCGCCATCACTTCGACCCTGTTTCTGTTTTTTGTCGAAGACAGGCTGCAACTGACAGGCATGGCAGGACCACTGTTGATCTTGTTCTTCCTCAGCGCGGGGGCAAGCGTGCCCCTTTGGGCGCGGCTCAGCAATCGGATTGGCCCGAAACAGACCCTAATGATCGCCATGCCGCTGTCGATTGCGGCCTTTGTCAGCGCCGCGACGCTGTCAACCGGCAGCCTAGCCGGGTTCGCCCTGATCTGCATTGCATCGGGCGCCGCACTTGGGGCGGATATGGTGGTGCTGCCGGCCATGTTCTCGGTCGCTCTGACACGCGCAGGTCTGAACGCATCCGCCGCATTCGGCATCTGGTCTTTCGCGGGCAAGCTGGGGCTAGCCCTGGCGGCCTTCTTCACCCTGCCATTGCTGGAACGCAGCGGATTCACCCCGGGACAGGCAAATTCAGCCGAAGCGCTGCGAACGCTCAACCTCGCCTATGCCATTTTGCCCTGCATCCTGAAACTCGGCGCGTTTGGAATGGTCCTGACGCTGCCAACTGAGGTCTCAGCCAAATGAAACTGCTTGCTATAGCCCTGCTCATCATCTTCGCCCTGTCCATTGCAAAGGGGCGCTATCTCAGCTTTCGGGCCCAATCGCCTGAGGATTACAGCGGTACCGGCCCCGCCTTTGAGATGAAGGAAAACCTGAACGGGGAGATCCTGTCCGAAGGGCTGATCTATGGCCCCGACGGTAAGATGTCGAACAGCTTTGTCGCCCGTATGGTCGGGCAATGGGACGGCAACACAGGCACCCTGACTGAGAATTTCACCTATTCCAACGGCAAGAAGATGACCCGCAAATGGTATCTGAAGCTCGGCACCGGAAACACCTTCATCGCCACAGCAGATGATATCGTGGGCGAAGGGCGCGGCACGGTCTCAGGCTCGACAGTCAAGCTGACCTACAAGATCATCCTGCCCGAGGACGCAGGGGGCCATACGCTGGACGTAACCGACTGGATGTACCTGACGGAAAGTGGCGTCATCATGAACCGGTCCGAGATGCGAAAATTCGGCATCAAAGTCGCCGAGCTAATCGCCACCATGCGCCCCGCGCCCTCCACCAAATCCACCTATCTGGACCGGGCGAATGGCCATGACGCCGCCGCTGAAACACGGGTGCTGCAATGAAACTACGTCGTCTTGTCATCGCGGGCCTTGCTGTTCTGGGGCTGACACTTTTGGTCGCCTGCTCCGCCAAACCCCGAACCCCCAAGACCTTTTTGTCCGATCGGCAGTTGAACCTGGAAGAGTTCTTTGAGGGTCAGACCGTGGCCTATGGGCAGTTTCAGGACATTCTGGGCAATGTCCCGCGCCGGTTCACTGTTGATATCAACGGAACATGGGATGGCGAGACGCTGACCCTGGTCGAGGATTTCGTCTATGACGACGGTGCAACCGAGCAGCGCGTCTGGACCCTGACCAAAACCGGCGATGATACCTGGACCGGCACCGCCCCCGGCGTGCTGGGCACCGCCAGCGGGATCGAGCGCGGCGATACCTTCAACTGGACCTACAAGATCGACCTGCCCGTCAAAGATGGGACCATGCGGGTCGATTTCGATGACTGGATGTGGCTGCTGAGCGATGACCGGCTGCTGAACCGGGCCTATGTCTCGCGCTATGGCATCCGGCTGGGCGAGGTCATCCTGTTCTTTGAAAAGAAATAGCCAGACAGGAAAAGGGCGGACCCGAAGGCCCGCCCTTAGATCAATCTGGTTCAGATCAGCTTAGAAGTTGAACTGAGCACCAAAGTCGGCGCGGATCTTGCCGTCGTCGTCGCCGTCTTTGATCTCGCCAACTGCACCGCGCAGCGATACACCGCCGCCCAGGTCATAGATGGCGCCAACACCGATGTTGCGGGTGTCGTCGTCAGCCGAACCGTCACCGTAAACTAACTGCAGCGTGGTTGCCGCACCCAGATCATAGGCGACCGAGAAACCATAAGCGGTGCCGTCTTCGGCGTCGTTGTTGACGTCATCGTCAGCCACGAACAGGGTGCCGTAGAAATCGCCCAGTTCTGCACCCAGGGTCAGAACAGTCAGGCTTTCCTTGTCAACGCCTGCGCCTTCATCAGTTTCACCATATGCCAGCGAGGCGGTGAAGTTGTTAAAGGTGTAAGTTGCGCTTACGTCCCAGCGATCACGGTCGTCAGTGATGCCTGCGCCCAGGAATTTCGTGTCCTGGTCATAGGATGCCGAGAATGCCAGATCGCCAACGGTGTAGCGGAAGAACACAGCATTCGCGCCCGTGCCGGTTGAGCTGTATTCTAGGAAGGAATAGTTCACGCCCGAATACTGACCCAGGAATTCTTCCAGGCCCGGCTCGGTACCGAAGTAGTCATCCAGGTTGTCGAACGAACCCGAAACGTTACCGGCGTCAACACGCAGGCCGCCATAGATAACCGAGAAACGGGCGCCATTCAGGCCAGCTTCGTTCTGCTCGCCGGTGCTTGAATCGTCATCCGCCTGCAGACGAACACGGCCCTGGAATTCAACGCCGCCATCTGTTTCGGCACTGGCGTCGATGTTCAGACGAAAACGCGACACCAAAATGGTATCGTCGGTCGAGGCGTTGTTCGAATTGACCGCACCAGACGCGGTCGTTGTGGTGGTGGTTGCTGAACGGTCTTCTTCATAGCCCAGACCAAAGCGGCCATAGCCGCTGAATTTGACTTCCGCGGCAGCAACACTGGCGGTTGCAATCAGCGCGGTCGATGCGATGAGTACGTTTTTCATGGTTAATCCATAAGTTTTGAGAGGAGTAGTGCCACCGAAGCGGCGGCTAAATTCGTCGAATAATTTCAACATGGGCACAATAGCGAGACGGGATTTTCCACGCCCTCTGCCTGCAACGGTGTTGCCACTTTGCACCGGGCAAAAAGGCCGCAGGGCGTAGATATTCAAGCTTTTCGAGCACTTTGTTCGCTCATTGGAAACGTTACAAAAATTTGAACGCAAAAAAGCCAGACCACCTCTTTAAACCGGGAATTATTGACAGGTCGCATGATTCAGGGATTCTCGGTCCCTACCCCTGTTGTGACTGCAGCCCAATTTCAGGTGAGTCGCAATCTGAGAGTCCGCATTCCGGGAATTGCCACGCCCAAGGGCACGCCCAGTCACACAGCATAATGCCCAGCCGCGCTTCGGGTCGGATGCGATCCTGCTACGGCATCATATGCTAGTTGCTGTTATAGAAAAATGACAGGCTGCGGCTGACACCGCCAGGGGGCAACGGGAAAGGTGACGCCGCACGAACCTGCGCCTTGGCAGCGCGGTCGACTTCGGGGGATCCAGAGCTGTCGACCACATCGACAAAGGCCAAGGTGCCATCCGGGTTGATCTGAAAAAAGACTTGAGCGAAACCGCGTGCCGAAACATAGACCAAAGGCGCCCGGTTCAGATGCATGAGCACACGGCCAGCATAGTTGGTTTTGGTGGAATTGCCTGGCCCCCTTCCCCCTGAACCTGCACTGGTGTTGCCGCGTGTGAACGGGTCAATTCCCGCGCGTTTGTACTGCGACAGCGGGGATTCGACTTCTTTCTCTGGGAACCGCAGATCACTGAAATCGTTGGAGCCCGGCAAGACGCCCTGCGGTTTGGAACTAGGTCGTTGATCCGGTAGCTTCGGACGCACCGAAGAGGTTAGTGCCGTCGCTGTCTCTTCTTTCGCCTCAGGTTCGGGTTCGGGCTCGACAAGTGGGATGTCGACGTCGGGTATGTCAGCTATCAGCGGTATGTCGGGAACCGGCGATGGCTCGGGCGTGGGAACTTCGGCCGGGGCCGGGTCAACCGCTGCCTGTTCTTCGGCTTGCACCGGGCTGGCCTCGGGCACTCCTTCGGGTGTTTCGGCCTGCTCACTGGGTTCGGCCTGAGGCGTGGAATCTTCGTCCTGGCTGGCGGCTTCATTTGCGTCCGAAGGTGTCTCAGATGTGGTTTCCGACGGCTCAACCGTTTCCGTCACAACCGGGCGCACGATTTCGGACTTGCCCAGATCGGGTGAAGGGACCTGCTGAGGGTTATCAGAGGCGACCAATGCTTCGCTGACCGGCACTTCTTCGGGTTCGGGTGCCGGTTCGGGCTCCAGCGGCTCTTCCGGTTCCGGTTCGGATTCGGGGGCGGGCTCGGGCTCAACCGGGTCCGCAACGACATCGGCAATCTCTTCGAACTCATTGCCCAGCGCGATGGCATCGGCCGGGCCTGCGGGTTCTGCGGTTTCCGTCAGATGGGGCGCTGTCACGCTCAACCCGCCTAAGTGAATCAACAGCGACACCAGCACCGCAATAGTCGCAATGACAACCGAGCGTCTGATCATTCCAGCGCCTTTTCGGTCACGACAAAGACCGACGTCGCCCCCAACCGCCGCAGAGTCCCCGTCACCTCGATCAGCCGGTGGCCCGGTGCATCCCGGTCGGGCACGATCCGCACCGGCGCGGGGTCGCGGCCGGTCATATAGGCTTCGGGGGTCATCGGCTGGCCCCGAAAGCTGAGCAATCCGTTCTTGTGCAGAACCAACGCGTCGGGGGGCTCACTGCCCTCCAGTTCTGACGTATCAACAAGCTGCAGATCCGGATCCAGCGGCGGCGCTATCGTTCCGGTGATCAAAAAGAAGATCAGCATCAGAAACACGACATTGATCAAAGCAATGGTCGAATCGCGTTTGCGGCGGGGTCGAATATTGCGGATCATCGCCTCACTCCAGCACCAGAACGCTCAACCCGTCACGGCCACGCAACCGTACCAGCAGATTGACCAGCCTTTGCGAGGTTGTATCGGGGTCGAGGCTGACCAGGACCTGACCGGTGTTCACCTGTTCGACCACGTCGTCCAATGTGACCGGCACACCGTTCAGGATCAGGCGCTCTGATCCCAGCTGCAGAAACACCCGCTGACCCGTAACTTCGTCGGTCGAGGCGCCGCCGGTCGCACTGCTCAATTCGATCTCGGCATATCTCGAGAAGGTCGAAGTCAGCATGAAGAAAAGCAACAAAAGGAAAATGATGTCGATGAGCGGCGTCATCGACATTGGCCGTCGCACAAATGGTGCCCGATTACGCATGATCTGCTGTCGTTGGGACAGCGGCCATCTGGGCAGGGTCTGACGATCCCCGCCCCGGAACAAGAACGGTCCTCAAGGCCTTGTCGGCGAAAACCCGTTCGCGCGCAGTGCGACTTTCGAACCAGGACAGAACCATCGAGGTCGGCATCGCCACGGCCAGACCAACCGCTGTGGTGACCAGCGCTACCCAGATACCGCCCGCAAGCAGCGAGGGATCAACCGACGATCCGGCAGTCTGAAGGCTCTGGAACGCTTCGATCATGCCAAGGACGGTGCCGAACAGGCCCAGCAGAGGCGCCAGCTGTGCCACGGTGTCCAGCAGGCGAAAGCCGCGTTCAAGGCCCGCCAAGGCCAACCCGGCCTCGGCATCCAGCCTTTGGTCCAGCCCGGGCATGATGGGCGCATCCATGGCAGTGCTGACTAGCGGCGCAAGATAACTGCGGCTTTCCGCCAGCTTGGCCCTTGCGGCTTGCGTGTCACCTGCATCCCAGGCCGCAAGCGCCTGGGACAGGATCTTGTGCCGACCGACACCGGAAACGGTGAACTGCCAAAGCTTGTACAGCGTGACGGCCAGCGTCACGATCGACATGGCGATCAGGACCGCAACCACCGGCCCGCCAAGGGCAACAATTTCACGCAAAGCATCAAGCGGGCTCATCTGAGAAACTCCACATCTGTTCGGTTGTTCAGGGTCAGGGCCGCGTCGCACAGATCGCTCTCGGCGCCTTCGACCGTACATGTATTGGATCCGTTGATTAGAATCCGGCCAACATCGCCGCAGCTCATGTCCGCGATGCTGAACTGCCGCACCCGTAGACGACCTGCAGGAATATCGCGGAATTTATACAGCGTCAGGCTGACAACATTGCCCTGAGCGTCAAAGACAACGGCTTCATAACTGGCGGCCTCAATCTCGGCACCGGTTTGATTTTGCACCAGAAATGACAATCGGCAGTTGCCGTCGACCTGTTGCAGATTGTTCAGTTCCATCAACAGCCCAGCGCTAGGGTCCTCGGCGGATTGCGCAAGGGACATGGTTGGAATGCCAAGACAAAGGATCGCTAGTTTCGCCAGGCGGAAAGACGTCACAGGTATTCTCCCGGTAATTCAATGAAGACATCGAAGGCCGGCGTTTCGGTGCTGGCGCGTTATTCTTTTATCCAAGAGCTATGGCCCGCGAAAGGGCTCGCGACGCATTTGTGACCAACCGGCATATTTACGGCCATCCGGTCAGACCACTGGTTTCCGGCCGGATTAACCTGAACCCCTGAGGCCTTGTACCTGGTGCCAATTAACCTCGGACCGACCGAAATTGCGTCTGAGTGGTGCGACCACACCGGGCTGGTTCCGATTTGACAACAAAACCATTCATTTGGGAGGCTTGACCGCAATATCATAGCAATTCGGCCTGACATCTGCCACACTTGTTACCAAATTGGTCTGATACCACGTCAATCTTTTGGATTCGGCGCGATATTGACGCGAAAGAGGCATGCAACGATGTGCCGAAGAAGTACCAGGGGGCAAGCGCTGATCAATGACGACTGTCATCGGGAAATCCACACGCCTTTCAACTATTCTGCAAAACGCCGATCTACATGACTTCAGCGCGCGGTTTCTCGAAGAAGGGATAGACGACGTAATATTGGACGAATTGACAGACCCGGAACTTCGAGATCTGGGTTTGACTGTCGGTCAAAGGAAACGTTTTCGGCAAACACAGGCAGAACTGAAGCTTCAGGAAGCGTCCGACAAACCCGCAATGTCCCGTGTGGCCGAACGGCGACAGCTGACGCTTGTATTCTGTGATCTGGTCGGGTCCACGCAATTAGCACAGCGGCATGATCCGGAAGAGCTGATGCAGATCATGAATCTGTATCTGGACACCGCCATCGGCACGATGAAACAACACGGATGCCACCTGGCTTATAAGCAGGGCGATGGCATCATGATGTATTTCGGATATCCGAAAGCCACTGAAGATGATACCGAGCGCGCGGTGCGTGCGGTTTTGGAAACCATCGAAGCGGTTCAGAATCTGGAAAACAAGTTCGGTGAAAACCTGGACCTGCGCGCGGGAATCGCAACCGGAGTTGTCGTTGTCGGGGTTGTTTCCTCTGCCAGCCTGGGAACACAGGATTTCATTGTTGGCGAAACGGCCAACCTTGCCTCACGCCTTCAGGGATTGGCCAATCCCGGTGAAGTTGTCGTCTCGTCCGAGACATGGCGCCTGACAAAAGGGGCCTTCAACTTTGAACCGCGCGGCAATCACGAATTGAAGGGATTTGATGGTGAGCGCTCGGTCTTCCGCGTTATTGACGAAAAGATCGCCGCCAGCCGGTTCGACGCGCGCACCGGCAAGTCCACGGTCAAATTGGTTGCCCGCGAAGACGACCTGACCGGCCTGACAGGGCTTTGGGATCATGTGCTGCGCGGATCGGGTCAGGTTGCGCTGGTTGGTGGCCCGGCCGGTATCGGGAAATCGCGGCTGATCAATTCCCTCAGCAAAACGCTGGGACAAAGGCCTATGACCCTGCAATGTGTCCCGCATCTTGCCAGTTTGCCCCTGCACCCGCTGCGTGCCGAGCTTCGGCGGTTTGCAGGGGATGAGACTGATACCGACAAGGTAACCGAGTCGATCAGGGAATACGCGAAAAACGCCTCTCGTTTGACCGAAGAAGATGCTGCGCTGCTATTGGATTTGGCCGGGTTTGAAACTGACGCTCCGGTCGAACCCGATCCGATCAAGAAAGCCCGCAAATCTTTGGACTTGCTGATCCGCTGTGCCGGGAGCATCTGCGATGAACGCGGGTCATTGCTGTTGGTATTCGAAGATGTGCACTGGGCGGACGCAACCACGCTGGATGCCTTGGACGCGCTGATCGACGCCTTGGACCAGTTGCCCATCCTTGTGGTTCTGACGCACCGCCCTGAATACGAGCCTCCGGAACATTTTGAAGGCCGCGCGTCAATCGTCGAATTGACACCTCTTTCGGTTCTCGAAGCGTCTGAACTGGTGCGCCGTGTTGCCGTACCGCGCAGCCTGCCGGTCACTTTGGTCAGACAGATTGTCGAAAAAGCCGATGGTGTGCCGCTTTATATCGAGGAAATGACCAAGGCGGTTCTGGATCAGCTGCCGCAGGACGTGCCCATCGACGCCGGGGTAATGGGAACCCTCAGTATTCCCGCAACTCTTCATGACTCGCTGATGTCGCGGCTGGACCGGATGGAAAATGCGCGACCTGTAGCGCAGTTGGGATCCGTGATTGGCCGCAGCTTCACGTCGGCGATGATCCATGCGGTAGCGCCCAAGGAAACGGATGTGGAATCGGCATTGATCCAACTGATCGGTGCAGGTCTGGTATCCATCACCAGCGAAGCCGGGGCGCCGACTTACACGTTCCACCATGCGCTGGTGCAGGACACAGCGTACCAGTCGCTTTTACTTGAAGACCGGGAACAGATTCACCTGAAAATCGCCAAAGAATTGCTGGCCGGTCACAAGGCTTTTGGTAACCCGACACCGGATACCGTGGCGCATCACTGCGATCTAGGCGGTCTTAAGGGCGAGGCTGTTACCCACTGGGTTCTGGCGGGTGAACAGGCCCTCAGCCGCCTTGCGAACCTACCGGCGATTGCCGCTTTTCAGGCCGCATTGCGCAATATCGAAACGATGCCCGGCGGTCCCGAACGAGATGGGGTAGAGCTTGGCGTTCAGATGAATGTGTTGCCTGCGTTCATGGCGATACACGGTTGGTCATCCACACAGGTTGGGCAGACCGCAGCCCGTGCGATGCATCTTGCACAGGCGCTGGGTGCGGGCGAAACCCTGTTTGCCGCGACCTTCTGCCGATGGACGCATTTCTTTGTGTCGGGCCAGATGAACCGCGCACTTGAGATGGCGCAGGCCCTTGACGGCATGGCCAGCCTTGCACCGGATCCGGTTACAAACGTCCTTGCTGCTCGAGCGCTCAGCTATACTCATTATTTCCGCGGCGAGTTCGCCGATTGCGAAAGACAGCTTGAACGGGGCCTTGCCCTGATCACGCCCGAGCTTGACATGGCCATGATGCCGATGACCCAGTCCTCGACCAGCGCGTCGTTCTTTGCCATTCAGGGCTGTCTTCTGTGGCAGCTTGGCAAATTCGACGAGGCCGAAGAGGCCCGCCTGAAGTCGATCGAAATCAGCAAGCCGTTCGAACACGCCCCCAACCTTGTTTACATTATGGGCGCGTCGTCGATGTTCCTTCCGTATGCGGGCGAATGGGACTTGCTGGACGATACGATGAACGAAGCGCGTCGGATCGCGGACGAAGAAGGGTTCCTGTATCTTCACGCAATGCAGGATATCTATCTGGGTCTGGCTCAGGCGGGCAAAGGTGACGTGATCGGGGGGGCTGCTCGTGTCGGGACCTATATGGACCTTGTGTCCCAGGCTGGCGGCAACTTTACCTTCCCGCAAAACCAGATTGTCCTGTCCGAGCTGTTGATAGATCAGGGTCATATCGAGGACGCCCTGAACCGGCTTGAACATGTTTGCACGCCCGGGTGGGACCGTGGAGAGATGTTGAACAAGCCGGAATATCACCGTGTGCGCGCTAAAGCATTGGCCGCCCGTGGCGACCTTGACCAAGCTGTCACTGAGGCAAATCAAGCCCTGCAGCTTGCACGTGACATCGGGGCAGTTGTTCAAGAGAAACGCGCTCTGGATTGCCTGAACAAATTTGCTAAAACGTTATGAAATTAGATAGCTGCCAGATTTAACCGCGCAGTGCCATCCAGAAGGGGGAGACGATGACCGAAGCACTTGAATTGGACCAGCAGCAGTGGGACGCTGTGAACAAGGCCGTCCACGATGAAGCGTTGCGCGCGCGTATTGCTGCCAGTTTTCTGCCGCTCTACGGCCCGCTACCGGCTGATACCCAATCGGTTCCTCTGAACAAGCTTGAACTGGTTCCCGAAGCGACCGGTCCAAAGATGCGCTTTGGCGTGAATGATTTTGATACGACGCGGCTGTCGACAGTGTCCGTGAACGTCCATGTCAAAGGCGCACAGCTTGCAGATCCCGAACTGGCCGCCGCGCTGATTATGTTCCGCCGGGCGGCTGCCATTGTCGCACGGGTTGAGGATGAGATCATTTTTAACGGTCAGGCCGGCACCGGTGAAGGCCCCCAACCCGCGCCCGGCGCACCCGTCACGCTGCCCCCGGTTTATACCGTAAGCGGTGGTGGAAAATACGAAGGCCTGCTGGAAGCGGGGGAGGCACAACCCATTTCCAGCGGTTCCAAGAAAAAGCCTACCGGCCCCGAGGTTTTCGAGGCCGTGGTTGCGGGGATCAGTCAACTGGAATCCCTGGGTCATCTTGGACCCTATGCCTGTGTGATGGGTAACGGCCTGTTCCAGGCGGTCACGACACCGATGGAAAACTCGATGGTCCTGCCCCGCGACAGCATTCTGCCATTTCTGGACGGGCCGCTGCTGCGGTCTGGCGCATTTCCGGTGAACAAGGCCGTGCTGGTGTCTTTGCAGGGCGCACCGGTTGAGATTGTTGTGCCTTCTGACATTGCGGTCAAATATCTGCAGACCTCGGCAGATGGCGATCATATCTTCCGCGTTCAGCAGAAATTCCGCCTCAGGATCAAAGAAGCTCAGGCTATCTCGACCATCACGTGCTGACCGGCGCGATGGGTATGCGGGAATTCAGCGACGGCGGGGTCACCCTGCGCTGGTCCGAAGCCGCCTTTCAGGCCGCCACCGGGGTACAGCGGGTTCTGGTTGAGGCCGGGCCTGCGATATCTCCGCATGACACGCTGCGCCTGTTCTATCGCGAAGGGGGCGGACCTGAACGGGCTGTCCGTGGGTGGCCACTGGGTCAGGATCCACAATCGGGGTTGCAACAATTTGCAGCGGCCCTGCCCGTTCCCGCTGTGGGAAAACAGATGACCTGGCGGCCGGTTCTGACCTCGGGCGGGCGCGATTATGACCCCGGAAACGCGGTCGCGCCGAAACCAGAAGATCGCGCGCCAAAACACGAGACATCCAGTCCGGTGCTGGATCATATCGCCCATTTTGAGGTGCCGTTTTCAGGCAACTTCAACCCATCGGGTGAAACTCCCGATGGCATATGGCTGCATTTTGCGATCAAAGAGGGCGGTACCGTGACCGGCCCGAACCTGAACGGAACGATCGAGCCCGTGGGCGGAGACTGGATGCGCGTGCGCCCTGATGGCGTGGGTATTCTGCATGCCAAGGCGCTGATCAATCCGACAACCGGCGGTGCCCCGGTCATGTTCGACGATACCGGGATCTGCGATTTCGGTACGGATGGCTATGCCGCCCTTGCCAAGGGCAAGCTGCCACCCAGTGCCCCGGTTCGGCTGGCGCCCCGGTATCTGACCTCGAATCCGCGTTATATGTGGATCAACCGTCTGCAGGGTTTCGGAATCGGAGAGGCCAGCCTGTCCGACATCACCCTGCGATTTGACGTCTATTCCGCGAAAGGAACATCCGATGGCTGAAAAGGTGGTCATATTAGGCGGAGGCGTCGGCGGGATGAGCGCCGCGCATGAGCTGATCGAACGGGGTTTCGAAGTCGAAGTGTATGAGCGTCAGCTTATCGCCGGCGGCAAGGCCCGCAGCATTCCGGTGCTTGAAGGCGAAGACGATCACGGTTCGAAAGAGGAACATATCAGAGCGCTGAAAGACTGGATCGGGATGCACGGCTATGACCTGCCACCCGGTGTCAAACGCCCCTGGTTGCCCGGTGAACATGGGTTCCGGTTCTTCCCTAACTTCTACCGGCACATCACCAATACGATGTCGCGCACGCCCTATTATGACAAGGGCACCTGCTACGACAATCTGGTTCCGACAACCCAGGTATTGGTCAGCCAGTTCGACCACCCCGGTATCATCGTACCCGAGCGGTTTCCACAATCGCTAAAAGAGGTCGCCAATGCGCTCAAGACCTTTGCCTATACAATCTCGCCGCGCAACGAAATCGACTTTGAGGATATCGAACATTTCATTGGTTGCATGTGGCGCATTGCGACCTCGTGCAAAGAGCGCCGGTTCGATGAGTATGAACGTATCGGCTGGTGGGAATTCATCGGCGCCGCGGAGCGGTCCGAAGCCTATCAGAAGTTTCTGGCAATCGGCCTGACCCGGTCACTGGTGGCGGCCAAAGCGACAACCGCAAGCACCAAGACCGTCGGCGATGTCGCCATTCAACTGCAGCTTGGGATCGCAACACCCGAGGCGACCAGCAACAGGCTGCTGAACGGGCCAACCAATCTGGTCTGGATTCAGCCTTGGCTGGAATATCTGAAAAGCCGGGGTGTGGTGTACCATTTCGATTCCAAGGTGACCGGGATTGAATGCCGAAACGGCCGAATTGCCAGCGCCACGGTTGAACAGGACGGCACGCAAAAGCAGGTCACCGGTGATTGGTTCATCAGCGCCTTGCCCATTGAACGCATTGCACCTTTGGTGACGCCGGCCATGACAAAGG
Organism: Ruegeria sp. YTSA108; assembly: GCF_059610185.1. NCBI lineage: Bacteria > Pseudomonadati > Pseudomonadota > Alphaproteobacteria > Rhodobacterales > Roseobacteraceae > Ruegeria > Ruegeria sp. YTSA108. The sequence goes on from NZ_JBXWND010000013.1 coordinate 103,052, forward strand.
TAGATCCGGGTCTGGCCAAGCTGCCATTGCTTGCCGAAGACGTGCAATGGATGAATGGCATACAGTTTTACCTGACCAAGGATGTTGAACTAGCCCATGGCCATGTGATCTTTATCGACAGCCCTTGGGCGCTGACGGCTGTTTCGCAAAAACAATTCTGGTCCCAGATAGATTTTGAAAACTGGGCCGATGGTAAGACCAAGGGATTACTCTCGGTCGATATTTCCGAATGGGACAAGCCGGGCACGAACGGAAAAACCGCGCGCGACAGCTCTCGTGAAGAAATCGCCAAAGAGGTCTGGGAACAGCTCAAACGCAGCCTGAACGTTGATGGCAACATCGTCCTCAGGGATGAAGAACTGCATTATTGGTTCCTGGATCCCGACATCGTTGAGGACCCCGATCATCCTGCCCGAGAAAGCAATGTCGAACCGCTGTTGGTAAACCGCATTAACAGCTGGCGGCTGCGGCCCGAAGCGGCGACGCTGATTCCGAACTTTATGCTTGCGTCCGACTACGTCCGGACCAACACCGACCTGGCCACCATGGAAGGCGCAAATGAGGCTGCCCGAAGAGCCGTCAATGCCATCCTACGGCGCAGTGGTTCTGAGGCGCAGCCCTGTGAAATCTGGGATCTGCATGAGCCCGACATCCTGCAACCCCTCCGGGCCTATGACTATGCCCGATATCAGGCGGGTGAGCCCTGGGATGAACGCTTTGCCATCGCTGTCGAGGCCGCTTTGCGCATGGGACAAGACGCCACCGGCACCAAACGTGGTGGGCAAGGACCGCTGGCCGCGATTGGTCCGCTGACGGCCGAATACTCCAAGCCCGGCGGAATTGTCGAAGACCCTGCGATCTCGGACGCGTTGCGCATGGTCGCGGCACCTCCTGAGCTCTATAATCTGATGGCCGCGCATCTGCCGGGCCGGGACACACCGATCCCCGGCGCGGACTTTGCCGAAGATCTGGCGATCGGCATTGTTGAGGCGACCTCACCGCCAACCGACACGTCCGGTCGCAAAGTCATCATCACACAGAAGGGCTGACAGGTGACTGTTCCCAAGGCGCAGCCGGCATCCGCGGCCACGCAAGGCTTCCTTGACCAACTGACGCGTTATGGCGATCAGGCGCGCAAGGTACTGTTGGACAAAATGCCAACGGGTGAGCCGCAAGCCTATCTCTATGGGCCTATGCGGGACTATATCGAAACCTCGGGCAAAGGGCTTAGACCTGCCCTTCTTTTGGCCACGTGTGAAGCATTCGGCGGAAAAGCCGAGGATGCCGAAATTGCTGCTGCGGTCATCGAATTGCTGCACAATGCATTTCTGGTTCATGACGATATCGAAGACCTCAGCGATTTCCGAAGGGGTCGGGAATGTATGCACAAACGTCTTGGTGTGCCTTTGGCGATCAATATCGGCGACGGCATGCAATCTCTGGCGCTGAGCCTGCTGCGCCAGAACCTCGGCCCTCTGGGCCCGATGACCGGCGCGCGCGTGGTGGACGAGTTTGATCACCTGCTGAAAGAGTCGATCGAGGGCCAAGCTCTTGAATTGGGATGGATAAAAGACAATCGCCTTGACCTTAGCCCGTCCGACTACCTGACCATGTGTCTGAAGAAAACCTGCTGGTACAGCTTCATTCACCCGATGCGTATAGGTGCCCTGATCGCGCGCCCGGACGATGTCGCCTCCGGAGCGCTGAATCTGGATGATTTCAACGCGTTCGGCTTTTTTCTGGGGGCCGCCTTTCAGATCCAGGATGACGTTCTGAATCTTGTGGGAAGCCAGGGGAAATACGGCAAAGAGATCGGCGGGGATATCTACGAAGGCAAACGCACGCTGATGCTGGGACGTCTTGGGGCGCAGGCGGATCGGCAGGAACAGTCCCGACTGTCAGAGTTTCTAGAAAAGCCAAGAACGGCCCGTTCGGAGCAAGAGGTCGAATGGGTATTGGCGCGGATGAACCACTATTCTTGCATTGAATATGCTCAGGCCGCAGCAAATGACCTGCTTGCGGCGGCCCGTCGGGAATTCGATCTTGTATTTGCAAATACCAATGCGGCGCCGTGCGCGTTTCTTGGTCAGTTCATGGATTATCTGGTGGCGCGTCAGGTCTAACACTAGCCCTATTTTTTTTGTAGATATTCAATATCTTAAATTTCGAAATCCCGTGAATCCACCGCCGAATCCAATACGCATTCCTTTCAAGTTTGTCATTTACTAAACGCTGTAGGCTGTGCACATTAAGCTATGCCTTATTTCGAGCGAAAACCATTTGTCAGCGCTCTCCGCACGGCCACCAAGGCCGTTCCGGAGCAGGATACACTTCCGATATCTCAGATCGCACGGGGCATTCTGAATGCGGAAAACAGCACCACACAACAGCTGGACGGACCCTTTCACTGCCGCAAGCCCTGCAGGCCCGGTGAGACAGGAACCATTCTCTTGTCCTTTGCTGCACCTGCCGGAGCAGACGTTGTCGACTTGCAGTTCGAACCGGGCGACATGATCAGCCGCGACGGCAACGTGTTGCCAACCGACAAGATGAGCATCCAACCTTCCGCAGTCCGTATTCCCCCGGGACAGGCCGTCGACGTTGCCGTAAGCCTCACCATTCATGATCTGGCAGAACCCGGCCAATATCAGGGGCGCGTATACTCCCGAGGCACTGAAAACACCGCCATCGTTGTCACCTTTGAGGTTGTGGCTGACTAAAGTGATCCTGCCCCGAAGGTACGGTGCAGTATTGCCCGTGGTCGGAGTTTTCTATTTCGATTGCACATATGCAGAAAAATAGCTTCGAAAAATATTTCGATTTGTAATCATCTGCCTCATATGAAGCTGGCACCGGGCGAGGCTAAACATGCGCCTCATAGATAGCTTAACTATTCCTGCCATTGGGTTGTTAGGTGCCACAGCCAACGTGAACGCAGAGCAAGAACAAACAGCTTTTTAAATCGGGTGAGATGGGTCGCCTTGGCACAAAAATCGACTAAAAGATTACCGGGCAAACGATATAAACTGCTGAGCAACATCGACGCGCGAAGCGAAATGACCAGCCAGAATTGTCCCCCGTCTCTCGCATACGGAATCGAAGGCGGTCAGGCATCGCGCTTTGCTTCAGCCACCTCACGCAACCAAAAAAATGACGATGCCCTGAACCCAAATTGCGCGCACTCGGAATTGCCGCGATTGTCCTGTTAGAGAACGCGCTTCTGCTTGATACTCAACCGCTCAAATCTTCTACGGCTTGGCGCACAGCAGCGATCATCTGCGGCGCCAAACCGTTGTGACCCAGTCTCTCAATCTCCTCAAATTGAAGCTTTCCAGCTTGGGCAAAGGCACGGGCAGGTTCAATCGGGCATATTAGGTCATCCTCTCCATGGATCAAACGATGTGGGAGTACGGCGATTGTATTTGGATCTCCGGGGCCGGTAGCAGGTAGGAAGAAATTATTAAGCCAGTACCAAAGGTACACGCGGGTGCGATTTATGTCGCTTTGGGTGACGGCTGCCGGAAGCCGCACAGTGCCGGGTTCCGGTCCATGAAACGCATCTTCAAGGGCCATCACACGGCGGGCTGCCTCACGTGCTTGCGCGTCATTGTCTTCCATACGGGCAAACCATGCTATGGCAGGATGGAGCTGTTCAGTCGCGTCGAGAGGATCGAGAAACAGGCCGCGCGCACGCTGCCCGGCTTCGAAACGCTTTGCCCTATCGCGCAACATCCACTGGTCCATTGAAGGACGGCAGATATGCGTGCTGCGCACGATCAATGCGCGTACCCGATCAGGATGAGCGGATGCGTAGGCCAATGCCAGTGCGCCACCCCATGAACCACCCAACACAATCCAATCTTCATATCCCAGGGCCATCCGGATGGCCTCGGCATCGCATAGGGTGTGCTGAGTCGTGTTTGCCGTGACCCGACCAGCTCTGCCCGACAACCCTGTTCCGCGTTGGTCAAAAAGAACCACCCGATGGCGGTCGGCGTCGAAATAGGCTGTGTGCTGCGGGTTGAGACCCGACCCTGGCCCCCCATGGAAAATGAGCGCGGGCGTATCGCCATGCCCCCAAATCTGTACGTTCAAGCCGTCTATTGGGACAGGTTTAAAAGTGTTCATCGGTAGGACTGCGATCTCCTTTATCATTGTCTCGCAACTGTCTTACTGGTGATGCTCTTCAACGAAGTTCGACGCGAAAGCCAATACGCCACGATGGCCAATACCCCGCAGATTACAAAGGTGAGCTGCATCCCGTTGGCAATCGCTTCAGCAGATGCTGCCTCGACGGTGCGGGCGCCGATCCCAAAGGAAAAGACCGTCCCCATGACAGAGGCGCCGAAAATAAGGCCCAAATTGCGCGACAAGCCAAGCAGCCCTGAAACTGTCCCCCGCTGATCTGCCCGAACCCCTACCATTATCATGGTGTTGTTGGCCGCCTGAAACAACTGGTATCCCGGTGTCAGGATGCTGATTGCGCCAATGTAACCAATGACACCGAATGCGACTGGCAGGACCGCAAGTGCAAAGGTCCCGGTGGTCAGAGCAATGAGCCCAAGCGACAGAACACGCGCCGCCCCCCATGCATCCACAAGCCGACCCGATGGGACGCCGAGGAAGATCGATATGATTGGTCCGACCGACATGACAAGCCCCACTTTCGCCGCGCTCAGCCCAAGAGACTGCCCCAGAAAGAAGGGGCCTATCAGCAAAGTGGTCAACATCACATTTGCCACCAGAAAATTTGCCGCAAGGCCGGGGATTGCGCCGCTCTTTCGCAGTGCAGTTAGTCCGACCAGAGGTGTTATCCCAGAGGAAACACTTGCGGGCAAAAGCCGAACGGCCAAAATGGCCGTAGTCAGGCTCATCGGCACCAGGACAAAGAACACTCCTTGCCACCCGAGTTTTCCAATCAGCACCCCACCCAACGAAGGTCCCAGTGCAGTTCCGACCGCCGACATCGTGCCCAACAGGCCCATGGCTTGCCCGACACGCTCTGTTTCAAAAATATCGCGAACGAGTGCGACGGTCAGCACCATGAGGAATGCAGCACCAATTCCCTGAAGAGACCGCGCGGCACTCAACACCTTGAGATTGGGCGCCAAGCCGCAAAACGCAGAGGCCAGCGCGAAAAGTATAAGCCCGAAGATCAGCATCTGCTGTCGTCCAAAGCGGTCCCCAAGTCGTCCAGCCAGCACAGAGAACAGCGTCAGTGTCGCGAGATATGCGATCACCACCCATTGCACTTGATGTACCGGCGCCTTCAGGTCCTGGGCGATTGCAGGCAAGGCGATATTGGCAATGCTGGTGCCCAATGAGGCCAGCAGCATGGACAGGGAGAAACACAACAAAGCGCCGGGTCTCGTTGTCTTCAATGCATTTGATTTGATGTGCACCACTATTTTCCTCTTGTCGGAATCGCTACAGAAGGCGACGTTACGAATTCAAGTCGACTTGAGGTCAAGCATGAAACTTTTGGATATAGGCGAGGTGTCGAAAAAGACCGGCACCCCAACTTCAACGCTGCGTTACTATGATGAGCTTGGCCTGATCTCGTCTGTTGCGCGGCACGGGCTGCGTCGGCAGTTCACGCCGGATGTCTTATTGCAACTAGCCCTGATCACGATGGGCAAATCTGCGGGGTTTTCACTTGAGGAAATCTCGGGGATGTTCGGCCTTGATGGAACTCCGAATATCCCCCGGCAAGAGTTTCACATTCGTGCGGATGCGCTGGATCGGCAAATCCGCGAGCTGACGGCGCTGCGCGATACCCTGCGACATGTGGCGGATTGCCCGGCGCCATCGCATTTGGAATGCCCAACATTCAGGCGGCTCATCGATCTCGCCCATCACCGGGGCACGAAGAAAGCCAGTGGCAGGTAGCGGCAAGCCAACTACGAATTTTTGGTATACCGCTGAGGGGTATGGTCGGCCCGCACCATTGGATGCAATGCCGATATGTAAGTGTCCGAAATACACTAATTCAGATCGAAGTGAGCGGCCAAACTGTCAATTATCATGTCAAGAACTTGGGCGCGGTCCGTTCCCCCAGGATCAGTGCAAACAGGATCGTCCTGCTCTTCGATCAAAATCGCTTCACCGGCGGGCTTACATAATCCAAGCGCGGTGAAATGCATTGCGGGCGCGATCGTCATCACCGTGGCCTGAGGAACCAGCGTCTCAAAATTGCTTCCCAGGGCGCTCGTGTCTGTTGCATTCAGCCTGTCGGCCCCGTCGCCCAATCCAATCAGAAAAAGCGAGGCTGTCACGTCCCGCACATCCTTATGCGCAAGATCCCAAGTTAGTCCCGGATCAATGGCTGCGACGGCACTGACCCGTGGATCCTTGTAAGATGCCTCATATTTTTCCTGGTCGATTGCAGTTACATCGACACCCTCTGCCGTCAACTTTGCGCAAAATTGTGACCCTGCCCCTGCGGCCTCGCAATAATCGAAAAATCCGTCACGATTGCCCTGGACGCCCGCAAGCGAAAGGGCTGTCCAGCCACCATAAGAGAAACCCGTGGCGTAGATCCGTGAAGTGTCGATGAGGGGGGCGAAAACCGGGTCTTGCAGCGCGTGATCCAACGCGGTGGACATGTCCTGGGCGCGGGTCCAATGATTAAATGCGGTATCGAAATCCAAATCTAAGGTCGTGCTACCTGGATGGTTTACTGCCACAACGATTGCACCTTGCGAGACCAACCCCGCACTAAGCCACGCCATTCGTGCATAATTGCCGCCCCATCCGTGTGAGAGAAGAACAACCGGATGTTGCCCTGGCACCGGCCTGGCGTTTTCGACTACTGCTGTTCCATAGAACACTGCATTTTCTGCAAACATAGTCTGGCGCTGACCTGCCGCAGGGAACATGACAGCCATTTGCATGTCCTGATCATGATGAGGTGCGGCAATCGTCAATTCGACGAGGCCGACATCTTGTGCAGCAATTTCCGTGCCCGCCCAAAGGGTCATGACGAGGGTAAGAAGAGGAAGTTTCATGGCGCGCCTTTTTTGTAGGGTGGCATTAGTGTCGGCCTACATTCAGACGCTGTCGGGATTTCATACGACCTGAATCCGGTTTAAGGTCGCGCAGATCAGGATTTAGGTCCTATGACAGACGAAAACGGACCCCCCTGATGCCAGTTCTACCGATCCCAATGATTACTGCCCTGCTGCTTTCGGGCTTTCTTTCACATCGCTTTCTGACCCGCAAAACCCATCCCACGCTTTTGGTCCTCATCGGATGCTGCGCAGCACAAAGTGCGGTTATCGCGCTTGTGCAATATTATGGCTTTACGGGTCTCAGGGTCGTTCAGCCCATTCTTGCGACTGTAATTGCCGCATCCGCGTGGCTGTCCTTTCGTCAGGCCTCGGTGGGTTATCTGCGCAGACAGGACTTGTATTTGCATGCGGTAGGTCCGGCCCTTGCGATAAGTTTTCTGGCAACCCAACCCGAAGCGCTGGACGTGTTGATCCCCTTTCTCTTTGCGGCATACGGTATCGCCATCGCGTCTATGCTCTTGCGCGGCGAAGATTGTTTGCCCCATAGCCGCTTAGAAAACGGGCGCATGATTGTTTGGGTTTGGCGTGTTCTGGCCATCGCTTTGATCGCCTCAGCAGGCAGCGACATATTCATTGCAGTCCGCCTTGCATCCGGAGACACCGAGGTCTTGCTCTGGCTGCCAAGCCTGTTTTCCGCAATCACACTGCTCATATTAGGGGCGCTCAGCCTATCGCATGCAATCGAAAGTCAGAGCATTGGCTCTGACACGCGCGATGCGTATTCCAAGCAAGATAAAACCCGTGACACCGCTATTGTCGAAAAGCTCGACGCCTATATGGAAACACATAAGCCATATCTCGATCCCGATCTCACATTGGCCCGGTTGGCCCGAAAATTGCATGTTCCAGAAAAGCAGCTTTCAAGCGCAATCAACAAAGGCAAAAGCGAGAATGTGTCTCGCTACATCAATAGGCATCGGATATCTCACGCTTGCACCGTAATGAAGACTGGAAAATCGGTGACCGAGGCGATGCTGGCCAGCGGGTTTAACACCAAGTCGAACTTCAACCGCGAGTTCTTAAGGGTGATCGGCGTCAATCCGCGTCGCTGGTTGAGGTCTCTTGTGGAAGTGCCCGATGAAAGGGTCAAAACCTAAGACGTTCCGGTGCACCAAGCATCCTTGCCACAGCTACCGAACCTTGATTTAGGACATCGGCGTCAGAGCCGTGAAAGCCGTCAAACAGTGAGAATCCGATCTCTATTCTGTTTTCTGTCAGCTTGATTATATTACTATCAGGAAAAACTGATGCTATGGTAATCCGAATTGAATTGGGTATTGCGCCGTGCCTGCTTGCAGAACCGGTTTGGACACGTGTAGCAAGACGTTGAAAGAATGAAATTGAAAAAACGCGACAAAGAAATGGCAGCAAACCTGACGCAGGACCCACATTCCGTTCGTTCGGGTGACAGAGAGAAAGTTCTTGAAGTTGCCATCGGCCGCGAGGTTCGTGCCTTTCGCAAACAGCAGAACATAACGGTCGCAGAGCTGGCCCAGTTGACCGGCCTGTCGATTGGCATGCTGTCCAAGATCGAAAACGGAAATACGTCGCCCTCCTTGACGACTCTGCAATCGCTGGCGGATGCGCTTTCGGTTCCTTTGACAAGCTTTTTCCGACAGTTTGAAGAACGCCGCGAGGCGGTTCATACAAAAGCAGGAGAAGGCGTCGAACTGGAGCGTGAAGGAACACGTGCGAACCATCAATATAACCTGTTGGGACATATTGGTGCCAACGGATCCGGCGTGATCGTCGAACCGTATCTGATTACCCTGACCGCTGAATCAGATGTGTTCCCAACTTTCCAACATGGCGGGATCGAGACGATTTACATGCTGGACGGTGAGGTGGATTACCGCCACGGGGACCAGATTTACCCGCTAAAACCCGGCGATACCCTGTTCTTTGATGCAGATGCTCCGCATGGGCCCGAACGGCTTGTCAGTCTGCCGGCGCGGTATATATCAGTGATCAGCTATCCGCAGACAAACTGATCGGTTTGCGCAATAAGAAATCTGTGGGTCTATCATAACCTTCGCGACTGCCCGTGCTTACAATCGTGAACCCCAGCCTCGAAAATACGCGATGGTTTTCAGTAAGTTCCACGCGTGTTTCCAGTTCCAGCGCAGGTAAGCCAAGCTCTGCAGCACGGCGTGCAGCATGATCCACCAACCTGCGGCCGATACCCTGACCCCGCAATCCATCCTTCACCGCAAGCTTTCCAAGGTACAAACTGTCGGGCTTGGGCGTCAGAAACATACACGCGAAAAGTGGTCGCCCAACGGCCCAGATTTCGCCGCCACCCTGACAATGCACCTGCATTCCTTCCACGTTCAGACTATGGACAGAAGACGGAGGGTCGATCCGGGCATCCATGTACTGAAATGACGCGCGAAGCAGCGCAAGCACGTCATACAATGCAAAATCGTCACTCGAGATGGGCCAAGGCGCTTCGCCCGGATCAATCATATGAGTTGAGAAATTTCGCAAGTCTCGCTTACTTAGACAAAGGCGGTTCCGTTTCCAAATCCGGCCATATCCCCGGAGACGTGGGCAACCCGTCGTCAAACTGGCTGAGATAGTCCAACATCATGGGGCGGTTATCGATGAACCCTTTATAGGTTGCCAGCTCGACCGGCAGGTCCCGGATGACCCGATGCAGACGGCGGCCCCATTTGGGAACGGTCATCAGGTCCTGAAAACTACACAGGTAGCAGCGGATCGGGAATACCAGGGCGTTGGATCGCGGCAGGCGGAAAAAGGTTTGCAACTCGACCCGCAGATACTGTTTGTGCGCTATGTTTTCAGGTGTCAGCGTCGTCTTCTGGATACCCCATTTGTGATAGTTCTCCGGGCTGGTATCCAGCAGCGGATTCACTGTCATAGTCCAATTCAGACGCCGTGCCGGGGCACCCTGTTGAATGTTCAGCAGGAATTTCAGGGCGCGTTGGAAAATGCCCATTTCATGGGCTTTGGGAACCGGCGCGTGCCATTCGAAAAAGTTCATTCCGATGTCAAAATCCAGGCTCCAATCCGCTTGGGTCGTCACCATTCCCGCGTCCATCCACAGCATCTCGTCACGCTGATCCAGCACGGCGAAATCACCCTGTGCCTGACGGGTGATGTATTCCATCGGCCCGTACGGAAGCGTGGTTTCGTCCATGAAGGTAAAGCTGTGATCAATGCCCATCGGTTTGTTGACCCAGCGCCACTGGTTGCCATTGCGATGCAGTTCGAACAGATCGGGATAGTCTTCGGATTTGCTGACCATGATCAGCTCCAGCAAGTCCCAACCGGCCAAAGTCATATGCGGCAGTGACTGGCAGCGCAACGGATCCTGATCCAATACCATGGCGCGGTCTTTCATCTCGGACACATAGTGTTCGTCGACGTCGAATCGCATCTCGTAGACCGATCCTTTGGGCCCGCCGCGATGCTGTTCCATGTTGACCGAATACATATAGCTGTCTTCGTGAAACGGAAACGGAAAGCGTTTGATCGCCCAGTCCGAGTTGTGAAACGTATAGTCATCGCGGAAGGATTCGTCGTTGAATTGAATGGTCATGTTGGGCCTCCTCTCAACGGTCCAGCACGAGGGATTTGCCCTCGAAGCGCGATACACAGGGCATGATTTTCTTGCCCGCGGCCTTTTCTTCGCCGGTCAGCCAGTGATCGCGGTGAACGAAATTACCTTCATGGTCGAGCACAACGGTTTCGCACTGACCGCAGGCCCCACCGCGGCACAGATATGGTGCGTCCACGCCTTCACGTTCGATGGCCTCCAGCAGGCTTTCGTTTTCACCCACATGAATGACCTTATCCGATGCCGCCAAGCGCACCTCGAACGGTTTGCCGGGCTGAGGCGCCAGGAACTCTTCGTAGTGCACGCAATCTTCGGGCCAGCCTTCGGCGGCAGCCGTGTTTCGGACCCAGTCGATCATGCCCTTTGGACCACACACATACACATGCGTTCCCAGGGGTTGCCCGCTGAGCAGATTTTTCAGATCAATCGCCTGGTTCTGATCGTCATAGTACAGATGGGTTTCGTTCGGATGTCTGTCTGTCAGTTGCTCAGCATAAGATGCCAAGGCAGTGTTTCGGCAGGCGTAATGCAACTCCCAATGCCCGTGCAGCAGTTCCAACTGTTTGATCTGAGCCAGAAACGGGGTGATCCCGATGCCACCGGCCAGAAACAGATGCTTGCGGGCGCGCAAGTCCAGTGAAAACAAGTTGACCGGATAGCTGATGGTCATCTCGTCGCCCAGCTTGACCTGGCGGTGCATGAACAGCGAACCACCCCTGCCCTCATCATCGCGTCGAACCGAAATTGTATAAGATGACTGATCAAACGGATCTGACATCAACGAATAGGGGTTAAGCCGTGTAATGGCACCATCCTGCATTTCGACCACAGTATGTGCCCCGCCCGAAAAGGTTGGTAATGGCGCGCCGTCGATACGTTCGAACCTGAACCGCGTCACCAATTCGTTCAGCGGAGTGATCTCGGTCACCTTGACCTGAATTTTCTCAGCACCGCTCATTCGTAAATCCCCTTCGACTCGGGCACATTACCATGATCCTCGGCGTCGATACGGACGCCCTGATAGGCGGCAAGACGGCGGGAGTAGTGATCGCGCACAAACAGGTTTAGGCCGCATTGTGAACAGACAAACGGGTCAATCTCGACGTCTTCGGTGATGCCTTTGCAATGCACGCATTGCATCCGACGGGCGACCGATCCGCGATGTTCGGTCTGGATCGCCGTGTGTGGCAGACCCACAGCCATCACTTCATTCATGGCCTGCCCCATCATGCCTTCGGTGCCGGTCAGGTAGACCTGCAATCCCATATGCGCGTCCTCCAGAACCCTGCGAATGCGCGGCAGAGACGCCTCGAAAGACGGACCTTCATAGAACTGAGCAGGGTTCAATGCCCTTAGCTTTTCCGCGAAATCCGTGCCTTTCGGGATATAGATCAGATGGGTTTTGGCCATCAGGTCAGGTGTTGCGATGTCGAGAATGGCTTCGGCCCCTTCAGCCTCGGCTATCATGAGATGATGTTCGCCCTGGCGAACCTCTAGCGTGCCCCAGACCGGGCGGCTTGCGATTGACTTGGGAAATTCGAACTTTGACATTGTGCCCTCAATAGGAAAAGGGCGCCACGGTGTGTCCGTCGCGCCCCCTGAAACTCAGCCCTTTGCGGTTCTGATCGATTTGTCCTGATCGTAGAACGGCATCTCTTCCGCAGTTGCCGTTATTTCTGTCCCATCGCCGTTGCGCACCGTCAGCTTGGTGCCGGGTGATGCACATGCGACCGGCATCCGCGCGATACCCACATTGTGACCATTGATATCAGAATACATGCCGAAGGTGACAACGCCGACTTTCTCGCCGTTTTGCAGCAGATCCGCGCCTTCATCCGCCGGCGTCGTGCCGTTCAGTTTGACGCCATAGATCTTAAACCGCTCTTTGCCTTGCGATGCATAGTGGTTCTCGGCGCCGATAAAGCCGGTTTTTCCAGGTGAGACAGTGAAATCCAGGCCCAGTTCCCACAGTGTATCGCCGCAGGTATCGCCATCGAACGGATAGGTTTCGGAATTGTCGCCGGGGTAAAACAGCAGGTAGCTTTCGGTGCGCAACAGGTCGAGCGTCGAGAACTGGACCGGGACGATGCCCATATCCTTGCCATCAGCCAGAATGCTGTCCCACAAGTGAACGGCGTGCTTGGCCTGACAGAAGATCTCATACCCGCGCTCACCGGTATAGCCGGTCCGCGAAATCATCACCGGGCAGCCATATAGCTTGGTCTGCATGATGCCGAAATAGGCCAGATCGCGAATTCCGGGGATGTGCTTAGCCAGGAAGTCTACAGCCACCGGACCCTGCAGCGACATGTCATGCATGTCATCATCGAAGATGACCGAACAATTCTTACCCGCCGCCACGGATGTCAGCTGCTCCATTCCGGTGCCTGTGCCATGCACCACCAGCCACGTGTTCACCGACAGGCGATAGATGATGCAATCATCAACAAACTTGCCTTCGGCATTCAGGATCGAGGCATAGGTCGACCGCCCCGGCATGATCTTTTCGACGTTCCGCGTGGTGACACGATCAATGACATAGGCGGCATCCTCACCAACCACGTGAACCTTTTTCAAACCGGAAACATCCATAAGACCAGCTTTGGTCCGAATTGCTTCGTAGTCAGCTTTGGCGCGTTCAGGGCTTTGGTCATAGAACCAAGCAGTCCCCATCCCGTTCCAGTCTTCAAGCTCGCCGCCGATCTCGGCGTGGCGCTGCGCAAGGACCGACGTCCTCCAAAGAATGGCCATGGTTCGGTTCTCCCGTTGATCGTTTTTGTTGCCCATATTGAGGCCGATGTTGGGTTGAAAATCAACACTTGTGTGCAGAATTTTTTCCTGTTGGGAATATTTGCCTGCAATTTTTGCACCCTAAGAACATCCGGGAATATTGATATTTCTTTTCTTTATCTGTGGTTTAGTGCGTTTTTGGACGTGTGAGGACATACATCAAGCACAGACCTTAAAGATGTTTGCCCCACATATCTATTGACAGGTCGCCAATGAGATTGTCCCCTTAGTATACAATTATTCCCAGCAGGAAATGCTTCGCAGAAAGACCTCCTGCTGCAACAACAGGGAGACTACGAAGTGGATGGCAATCTAAATGCACTTACGACGGTCTTTACCGAGTTTTATTACTGGGTAACGGTCGTCTTCATGTTCCTCATCCATGTGGGCTTTTGCATGTACGAAGTCGGCGCCAGCCGGGCCCGTAACCATATGCACACATTGATGAAAAACATCATGATCATCCCGCTGGTGACGGTCACGTTCTTCTTCTTTGGATGGTGGATCTACTGGGCGTTCCCGAACTTTCCGTTCTGGGGCGGTCTCGACACCGAAGCAGGTGCCGCAAATCTACCGTGGGCGAACACAATGGCAACCAATTTGGACGACAGAATCACAGGGGTCTTCTGGGCCGCGTTCCTTCTGTTCTCTTGGACAGCTGCCTCGATTGTTTCTGGTTCAGTGATCGAACGGATCAGGTCCTCGGCTTTGTGGGTCCATGCAGTCATGATCGGGTCCGTCTGGTGGATCATCGACGCTGCTTGGGGCTGGCACTATGGTGGCTGGATGGTGCGCATCTTGGGGTATCACGATGCATATGCGTCAGGCGTTATCCATGCAATCGCAGGTGGTTACGCACTTGGTGTGATCATGGTACTGGGTCCACGACTTGGCAAGTTTGCCAAAGATGGAACGCCGCGGGATATTCCTCCGCATAATCCATGGTTGCTGACCATCGGAATTTTCCTGATCTATACCGGGTTCTGGGGCTTCTATGCCGCCTGTAACGTTCCGGTAATCTCGCCCGAGGTTATCGACGGTCAGATCGTTGGCGCCACCTGGACTGCAACCAACATCTATCTGGCCCCGACCACGCTGTCGGCGATTACCTTTAACTTCCTGATGTCGCTGTCGGGTGGGTTGATGGCAGCCTATGTCGTCTCGAAGGGAGATGCCTTCTGGACCTTCTCGGGCGGTCTGGCCGGTATCATCACCGCGTCTGCTGGAAACGATTTGTATCACCCGATCCAAGCGATGATCATTGCCGCAATCGGCGTCGTGATCGTCTATAATCTGCACTACTGGGTAGAGCGTCGGTTCAAGCTGGATGATGCTGTCGGTGCTGTAGCCGTGCATGGCTATGCAGGTGTCGTCGGGCTGGTCATCGCGGGCTTTGTCCTGTGGGGCGTGCCTTCGTCACCATATGAAGGTTATGCAACCATCAACCCGATCGGTCAGATCACGGGTGCGGTCATCATGTTCTTTGTCCTTGGGTTCCTGCCAGGCTGGGCTCTGGCGAAAATGCAATCCGCTGCCGGCGTACTGCGCATCCCGGAAGAAGTTGAACTTCAGGGTCTCGATTACGCTGAACATCATGCCTATGAGGACGCCAAAGCTGCCATTATCGAAGCCGATAAAGAAGAACTGGCCGCCCGCGGCGTAGCAGCGAAATGAGGGAGTAAGATATGTCTACGAATGGTTATACAAACTGGGCCGTGGATCTGGCCGAAGTCGGGCCGGTCTATCCCTTCCAAGGTTACGAAGTTCTAATGGTCGTCATTGGTGTCGTCTTCTGGGTTGGCTGGCATCGCATCCAATTCGTCCGCGAAGCTGAGCACCTGGAAAAGGCGCGCCACACCGGTGACGAAGAAAAGGTGAAAGCACAGTTGGAACGATATTGATCCAGCCTTGAATGCTTGCAATGGGCGCGAAAAACACAAGGCGCGCCCATTGCCTCTTAGGAAAAAAACTTTCCTATGATTATTGATGTCCCACTGATTTGTTGGTACCGTCGAATCATAATGAAACACATAAGGAGATCTGCCAGCCATGTGCGGAATTGTTGGATTATTCCTCAAAGACCAGTCTCTTGCGCCCCAACTGGGCAATATGCTGACAGACATGCTGATCACGATGACAGATCGTGGCCCCGATAGTGCCGGTATTGCAATCTACGGCTCTGAGTCCGATGGCAAAACCAAGATTACAGTTCAGTCCCCCAACCCCGAAACGGACTTTGTCGATCTGGCTGATGAGCTAGGCAAAAGTCTTGGCGTGACGGTTGGTCAGGCAGACAATGATACACATGCCGTCTTGGAAATTCCCGCCCGTCAGTTCGAAGCCGCGCGCGCCGCGCTGGCTGAAATCCGGCCGACGGTTCGTATCATGAGTCGTGGCGAAAGCCTCGAAATCTACAAGGAAGTTGGCCTGCCCAAGGATGTTGCAGACCGCTTCAGCCTCAGCGGCATGAGCGGCACTCATGGCATTGGACACACACGCATGGCGACGGAATCCGCCGTGACAACAATGGGCGCACATCCGTTCAACACGGGGTCCGATCAATGTCTGGTTCACAACGGATCCCTGTCCAACCACAACTCGTTGCGCCGCAAGTTGCGCCGCGAAGGCGTTACCATCCAGACAGAGAACGACACCGAAGTTGGTGCCGCATACCTGACCTGGAAAATGATGAATGGCGCCACTTTAGGGGAAGCTCTGGAATCCAGCATTGATGATCTGGACGGGTTTTTCACCTTTGTAGTAGGGACCAAAGACGGGTTTGGCGTCGTACGTGACCCAATCGCTTGCAAGCCTGCAGTGATGGCAGAAACGGATCAATATGTTGCCTTTGGCAGCGAATACCGCGCCTTGGTGAACCTGCCGGGCATTGAAGACGCCCGAGTTTGGGAACCTGAACCAGCCACCGTTTATTTCTGGTCGCACAACGACAGTCCCACAACTCACGAAAAGGCCGCCTGAAATGCAGACCTATGATTTAGAGGCAGACGGACTGCGTGGATTGAACTCGTCCCTGCAGGCGCAAAACGCCGAGACCAACCAAACCAGCTGGGAAATTGTAAATCCAAAAGGCAGCCATGCGATTGCTGTCGGACTGGACGCGCCGATCGAAGTGACGGTCAAGGGGTCTACCGGATACTATTGTGCCGGCATGAACCAACAGGCGACCATCAAGGTTCAAGGCTCAGTTGGTCCGGGTGTGGCTGAGAATATGATGTCCGGCCAGGTCATCGTCGATGGCGACGCCAGCCAGTATGCCGGGGCCACAGGCCATGGTGGGTTGCTGGTCATCAAGGGCAACGCAAGCTCGCGCTGCGGTATTTCGATGAAAGGTATCGACATCGTGGTGCATGGCAATATCGGGCACATGTCCGCCTTCATGGCACAGGCAGGAAATCTGGTCGTCTGCGGAGATGCGGGCGATGCGCTGGGGGACTCACTCTACGAGGCACGGCTGTTCGTGCGTGGTTCGGTCAAAAGCCTCGGTGCTGATTGCATCGAGAAAGAAATGCGCCCTGAGCATCTGGATATTCTGAGGGATCTGCTGGACCGCGCTGGCAGCGACGCCAAGCCGGAAGAGTTCAAACGCTATGGCTCGGCTCGTCAGCTTTACAATTTCGACATCGACAATTCCGCAGCTTACTGAGGAAGAAGGGTATGAAAGATATGGACGATCAGATCCCCCGCACCCTGCCGATTCAGTCGGCGACATTTACCAATCCGATCAATGCTGAGATCCGTCGCGCCGCTGCGACAGGTATCTATGACATTCGTGGCGGTGGCGCCAAACGGAAAGTTCCTCATTTCGACGATCTACTCTTTCTGGGTGCGTCGGTGTCGCGCTATCCGTTGGAAGGCTATCGGGAACGTTGCGATACCTCAGTAACGTTGGGCACGCGCTTTGCCAAAAAGCCGATCGAGCTGGATATCCCGATCACCATTGCGGGTATGAGCTTTGGCGCGTTGTCCGGTCCGGCGAAAGAAGCTCTGGGCCGCGGCGCATCCGCAGCGGGCACGTCAACCACCACCGGTGATGGTGGCATGACGCCCGAGGAACGTGGCCACTCAACCAAGCTGGTGTATCAATACCTGCCCTCACGCTATGGCATGAATCCCAACGATCTGCGTAAGGCTGATGCGATTGAGATTGTGGTTGGCCAAGGCGCCAAACCCGGCGGGGGCGGTATGTTGTTGGGTCAAAAGATCAGTGACCGTGTGGCCGAGATGCGAACCCTGCCCAAAGGCATTGACCAACGGTCCGCTTGCCGCCATCCAGACTGGACAGGGCCGGACGACCTTGAGATCAAGATCCTCGAACTTCGGGAAATCACTGATTGGCAAGTGCCTATCTATGTGAAAGTTGGCGCCACGCGCCCCTACTACGACACTGCATTGGCAGTGAAAGCCGGGGCGGACGTTGTCGTCATGGATGGCATGCAGGGCGGCACCGCTGCGACGCAAGACGTATTCATTGAACATGTCGGGTTGCCAACACTGTCATGCATCCGCCCTGCCGTTCAGGCATTGCAGGATCTGGGCGTACATCGTGAGGTTCAGTTGGTCATCTCGGGCGGCATTCGCACCGGGGCCGATGTGGCCAAGGCATTGGCACTGGGTGCAGATGCAGTTGCCATTGGCACGGCTGCTCTGGTGGCCCTTGGGGACAACGATCCCAAATGGGAATCCGAATACCAGAAGCTGGGCACAACCACTGGCGCTTATGACGATTGGCACGAAGGTCAGGACCCGGCAGGGATCACCACGCAAGACCCCGACCTGGCTGCGCGTCTTGACCCGGTTGCTGCGGGTCGCAGGCTGCGCAACTACTTGAAGGTGATGGCGCTTGAGGCCCAAACCATCGCGCGTGCATGTGGCCACAATCACCTGCACAATCTGGAACCTGAAGACCTGTGTGCCCTGACAATGGAGGCGGCCGCCATGGCGCGAGTCCCCTTGGCGGGCACCAGTTGGTACCCGGGTAAGGAAGGGTTCTGAACCGATGCTGCGCGGCTCCCTGATGGGGGCCGCGTTTTTGCTTTGAAAAACTAGAATTCAACAGGGAAAGGAAAGCAATCGTGACGACAGATCTCGCAGCTTTCGCAAAAGAAAAAGGCGTCAAATACTTCATGATCTCGTTCACCGACCTGTTCGGTGGACAACGGGCCAAGCTTGTGCCAGCGCAGGCGATTGCCGACATGCAGCAAGATGGCGCAGGCTTTGCCGGGTTCGCCACCTGGCTGGATATGACACCGGCTCATCCTGACATGCTGGCAGTTCCAGACCCCTCATCGGTCATTCAGCTGCCCTGGAAGCCCGAAGTGGCTTGGGTTGCTGGCAACTGCGTTATGGAAGGCAGCGATGTCGCGCAAGCCCCTCGTAACGTATTGCGCCGCCTGATCGACGAAGCTGCAAGCGAAGGAATGCATGTCAAAACCGGTATCGAAGCCGAGTTCTTCCTGATGACACCGGACGGAGAGCAGATTAGCGATCCTTTCGATACAGCTGAAAAGCCTTGCTATGACCAACAGGCCGTGATGCGCCGGTATGATGTCGTGCGCGAAATCTGTGACTACATGCTGGAACTGGGCTGGGGACCTTATCAGAACGACCACGAGGACGCCAACGGCCAGTTCGAGATGAATTGGGAATTTGACGACGTTCTGCGCACTGCTGATAAACACTCTTTCTTCAAGTTCATGACCAAATCGGTTGCTGAAAAACACGGGCTGCGTGCGACGTTCATGCCGAAACCGGTGGAAGGCCTGACCGGTAATGGCTGTCATGCGCATATCTCGGTCTGGGATGCGCCAGGCGATGCGGCCAAGACTAACGTGTTTGCAGGCGAGGGCGACGGCCCGACCGGTGAGGTTGGTCTGGGAGAGCGTGGCAAGCACTTCCTCGGCGGCATCATGAAGCACGCGTCAGCACTGGCCGCGATCACCAACCCCACGGTGAACAGCTACAAACGCATCAACGCGCCGCGGACGATGTCGGGTGCAACATGGGCGCCCAACACCGTGACATGGACGGGCAACAACCGGACTCACATGGTGCGTGTGCCCGGCCCCGGGCGGTTTGAATTGCGTCTGCCGGACGGAGCAACCAACCCCTACCTGCTTCAGGCCGTGATCATTGCGGCTGGACTGTCAGGTATCCGATCCAAAGCAGACCCTGGCAAGCGCTGGGATATCGATATGTATGCCGAAGGCCATAAAGTGCGCGGAGCACCAAAGTTGCCGTTGAACATGCTTGATGCACTGCGCGAATACGACAAAGACAAAGACCTGAAGGGCATGATGGGCGCCGAATTCTCGTCTGCTTTCCTGAAGATGAAGCATCAGGAGTGGAATTCCTTCGTGTCGCATTTCTCGCGCTGGGAAAAGGAAAACACGCTGGATATCTGATCCGGTAAAACTGGAAGACATCGAGGTTGCGGCCTGTGCCGCGGCCTTGTTGTTCATTCACCTACAACGATCACGCCGGGATGTTTTTTCAGTCAACACGCGCCGGGCGAAGATCGCGGCGCGTCTTTTGCACACATATCGTCAAACGGGGATTCCGTTGAAATTGTGCGCCTTTAAGACGGGAACCCAATCCCCGCATTGCACAGCTGCTTTGGGCAGCCCCTTGGTTGTCTGGGAAATCGGAACCATCCCTGGCTTGCGGCCGAAAAGAAGTCAATCAGGGCATGGGCTAAGGGTGCTGTGCAAAAGATGACACCTAAACGACGATATCGCGATCGAGCAAATCTCTATGACGTTCAATACTTAAGACCGGCTTCATCTAATCTGAACGGTTGGTTGTTTGACGACTGATTTCGAGACCCTGCAAATAGCCTATTCTGGGACTTCTTGTCCTTTTTTCCTATCCACCTCGATGCGCCAGTCGGGAACGTCGTTAACAAGCATCAATGCCGCACGTCGCAGGGAGGTTCGCATTTTATCCACCGCCGGGCCGCGCAGTTCACAATCTTCCAAAGCGGCGTCAAAGGTTTCCAGCCAAAGCTCTGCATCGGCCTCGCGAATAGGCACATGGGCATGTATTTCCCGTAAATCCATGTGGCCAAATCGTTCCCGGTAATAAGCTCGGCCGCCCAAAAAACCGCTGAGGAACTCGAACTGTGCTTGCCTTGTATGGTTCAATCCGTGACCCCGAAAATGCAGCCGGTGCAAGGAATACACAGCCGGATCGGCCTCCATTCGATCATAAAATTGTTCGACAAGCGCGCGCAGGCTCTCTTCGCCTCCAAGTTGATCCAAAGCCGAGGACATAGTGGATTCTCCGGGTCTCCAGTGCCTAGTTTATTGCATAACAGGAATATTAGTTTATCAACAGTGACATCTTGGCGCTGTTGATATCTGGGACCGAACACATGCCAATATGGTCGACACTACAACAATCTTCCCTTACATGAGCGCCCTTGCACTCGGGTTGCTAGCTGCGTTGTGCTGGGGCATTCATGATCTCTCGGTCCGCTATATCAGCCAGTCCGTCAGCGTGGTCGCCTCGCTTATGTTTGTGTTACTCTTTGGTGCCATCCTGCAGATCGGGATGGTTGCAGCCTGGGGCGACATCAACCCCATGTCGGGCAACGCGATGGCTTATGCGATTGCAGCAGGTTTTTTTTACCTCTTGGCCGGGCTCAGCATGTACGAGGCTTTTCATCGGGGGCCCGTGCGCTTGGTTGCGCCGCTAGTTGCCAGCTATCCGGTCTTGTCCGTCACCGTCGCAATTTGGCGCGGCTCGACTGTCAGTGCATGGCACTGGTTGGCCGTAATTGCGATCGGCCTCGGAGTATCCATCGTCGCAGCCCGCTCAGACAAAACCGAGACAACCTACCCTGCCCGTGGCCCAACCATTGTCTTGTCTTTGCTGGCCGCAACCGGGTTCGCCGCAGCATTTGCCCTGGGGCAATACGCGGCAGAGATCAGCGACGAATACACCGTGTCTCTAATCGGTCGACTTACGGCAATTCTGGTTCTGGCAGCGATAGCTTTTGCGTCTCGCAAGTCGATTTGGCCCGGCACAAAAGCACTGCCCCTTTTGTGCTTATTGGGTTTACTGGATGCGGTCGCAATTCTCAGTGTGGTCGCGGCCGGTAGGTTGCCCAATGCCCAATATGCATCCGTCGCGGCTTCGGTTTTTGGACTACTGACTGTTGTCCTTGCCTGGGCAATCTTGAAAGAGCGTATGTCACCAAGCCAGTGGCTTGGTTGTGTCGTCGCGTTTGCCGGAATCGGCTATCTCGCGCTCTGAGGACGGCCTTGCGAATTGACGTGCCTGATGGGCTGCAGCCGGGCTGTTTGGCAGGCACTCAATCTCGCCTGAGCGTGGCGGTCCGGATTCACACAACGCTCGTAGTAGGGGGGATCGGAGGGAATTGGGAGGCGACACGCCAATGGATACGATCACCATGCACAAGTTACGACCTAGAAGGTCGCCAATACCTACCTAAATCAGAACGGAAAAAAGAACAGCCGCAGTTTGAACAGCGGCGGCCTCGTTTTAAGCCGTCAGGCCTTCTGGTTCGGGGAGTTTGTTTGCGCGGCATGCGGCGGTCAGGGTGTTGGCCAGCAGGCATGCGATTGT